>NZ_JAACFY010000016.1:0-114333 GCF_029237305.1 Aeromonas sp. 2MA4
CCAGACTGGTCCAGCTCTCGGAGCCATCGCTGTCACTGAGGGTCACTGTGTTGGTCAACGCCACCTGCAGCCCGGCATCAGTCTCGGTACTCACCACGTTCAGTGCCTGCGCATTGAAGTCGATGTCTCCCAAAGGGGTAACATTGATGGTCAGCACTGAGGTAACTGTGTCTTCTCCATCGGTTACCAGATAGCTAACCGGTGGAACAGCGCCGGAAAAATCAGGAGATGGAGTAAACGAGAAACTGCCATCGCTGTTAATAATCAGCGTACCAATCCCTTCTTGAGTCGTGGTGGTTCCTGCCGCAATACCAAGCACATCCCCCCAGCTATAACTCACTACGCTGGCCCCCTGCGGCCCATCGGGATTTACTGTGTTACTCAATACGTTACCCAAGACAGATGTGTCTTCTGCGATGGAGAACGCCTCATCACCATCACTCAGGTCATTTATCGGGTCTATGGTCAAGGTCAACGTAGAGGTCACGGTATCTACTCCGTCGGTTACCACATAGGTAACAGGCGGAACCGCACCATCATAGTTGGGTGCAGGCGTGAAGGTGAAACTGCCATCGGAGTTGACGATGAGGCTGCCGATACCATCAATCGTGACGCTCGTACCGGCAGTCACATTGATATTGTCCCCCCAACTGAAGATCGGCACCGATGCAGCTTCAGGGCCATCCGTATTGACGGTGTTGGTGAGCACATTGCCATTGAGCACCCCACCCTCAGAAACTGTCAGCTGCTCTCCCTCATCACTCAATTCATTGGTCAGCAGTGGCTCTGCGAGTTGCTCTGTATCCACCACAGGCTCGGTCTGATAAGTGGTGTCAAATCCGGCTGCGGCAATGGTTGCATCACCCGTTCTATCAATGGTGACAAAACCGCCATTACCACTGGCACCGGCGACTCCACCAATGCCACCGCCCCCACCAGCAGCGGGTGCCCCACCGGCAGCAGAAGCCTCAAAGTTTTGTGTCGGGTCGATACCTTGCAAGATCGACTGTTGCAATGCCGCGATTTCGGGGGAGGTAGCTGTACCATCATCTGGCACTTGTTGCAATCCCGGTACAGGCACATCCGGGGCGGAGGAGTCTGGCGTGGTGGCCGTAGGAGAATCGTCATAGGGAGCCAATAACAGCTTGGCGTCATCTGCGATGTTGAGCCTGGCACCAGGCTGCAGAATTTCACCTTTCTGCAGCGGGCGGCTGCTACCATCAGCCAGCAAAATTTGAACATTGCCTTCAATAGAAGACACCACCACGGTTTTGTCGATCACTTGAGTACGCATATCCATTGCTCCAACATGACAGATCTTGATGTCTACACCATAGATACCCGTCCCCCTGGCTTCCGTTGCAAAAATGTATAAGGTTGGTTCAAACCAAGAGCAATGCCGCCCATTAAATCGAAGGGTCTTTTTTATATTATTGAATCAATCACTTAATTGGGATTCGAGTAAAGCCTTAGCAGATTTGCCATTAAAAAACTCCAAGATTATTTATATTTCGCATAAAAAAAGGCCCCTATGGGGCCTCACTGTGAATACCGATTGCTCAGGGCAAGGGAAATGCAGGGTGTACGAAGCCCTGATAACCGTCGATATGCAGCTTGGAAAGCAGCTCGACCTGATGCTGATCCTCAACACGGGTTGCGATGGTAGTCACACCTGCATTGTGGGCGGCGCGACAAACCGCGGCCAGGAAAGAGGTGTCGGCCCCCGGCTCCATGACCTGACTGGTATAACCATGGTCGACCTTGACATACGCCGGAGCCAGCTCTTCCAGATAACCCAGAGACTGGAAGTGACGGCCATAATGGTCAACCCCCCACTGGAATCCATGCTCCTGCAAAGTATTCACCAGCGCGGTCACATGTTCCTTGTGCTTCATGATGGCGGCTTCCGGTATTTCAAACAGCAAACGATCCTTCAACTCTGCATGGGCTGTCAGGTACTCCGTCAGCCAGGTCAGAAACTCGTCAGAGCAGAGGGAACCTACCGTGATATTGATGGCCAGCACCAAGTCTGATTGCTGTTTAAGCAAAGGAACGCAGGCATCCAATACCGCCTGATCAAATTCACTCCCCAACTTGAATTGTTCGATGGCTGGCAAGAACTGGCCCGCAAAGTAGTCGGTTCCATCCCGCGAAATAGAGGCAAACAACTCGGCATGCAACCGCACCCCATTGTCGAATCGGCAGGCCGGTTGAGCCTTGAAGCGCCACAAGTGCCGTGAAATGGCATCTTGCACCAGATCGCGCCAAGCCAGGCGCCCCATCATTCCCTGATCTGTGCCCCCTTCCATGACCACGGCGCCACGGCGTTCGTTGCGGGCCTTGCCAAGGGCGTTATCGGCTTTGGTCAGCAAGGCGGAGAGATCGTCATTGCCATCACGGCCCGCAATACCGATGACGGAGAGGGCATCTCCTTCACCCATAGGATTAACGACCAGGTCGGCAATCCGGCTGTTGATAACCTCCGCCAAGTCTTTCAACTGGGTCAGATCATCGGTTGGACAGAGCAGTGCATATTCAGTCGCAGAGATCCGCGCCAGAGCCGCACCATCCCACCCCTTCAGCTGATCCTTCAAGGTCTGGGCGATGGACTTGACCATGTTGTCCCGTGCGGCAAATCCCTCTTCGCGGTACAAATCATCGAGCATGTCGACCGCCACCAGCATGACACCGCCTTGTCCTGCCTCGGCAATCCAGGCGTTGACCTGACCGACAAAATAGGCCCTGTTGCCCAGCCCGGAAACCGCATCCACATAGACCCGCTCCCGCAGCTTTTCAGCTTCATCGGCTTGCTCTTTAAACTGCAGTGCCAACTTGCTGGAGAGGGTATTGATGGCCTGCACCACCTGCTTCAATTCGTGGGTCTTGGGCTCTGGAATGGCGTGACCGAAATGGTGAAGTTCAATCTCCACCGCCTGCTCGCAAATCTGCTTGAGTGGCTTGAGCAGATAATTCAGTGCCCTCATCAGCAAAATGGTGGTGATTAAAAAACCGATCAGGAACCAGCTTGCCAGTTCGCTCATCCCCCGCCACAGCTCGTAATAGGCTTGTCCAGGGTGGCCCACCACTTTCAGTTTGCCCAGTTGCAGCCAGCCGGATGTCAGAATTGACTCGTTGGATACTTCGGGAAACAACCCCAAGCCGATAAACCATTGCGGCACGCCCTGAATGTTGCTGGTGTTCTCTTGCTCGATGACATCTTTGGACGCCAGCAGATCCAGTCGGATCAACTGATAATAGCCGCCATCGAATATGGCCTGGATGACAGACTCAGCTCCCACCTTGTCACCGTTTTCCAAATACGGGGTCAGCGCCAACCCGAGCGAGGTGGCGGTATTGATGACGGTGGTTTCCTGCTGCTGGGCCAGATAGGTTCGGGTCGAATTGAACTGCACCCAATAGGTGGCTGCAAACAACAAGCCGAACAGGATCAACATGGTTGCCAATAATTGTCTGTAGAGCGTCATAGGTTAATCATCCAAATTCACCACAGGCCGAGCCAATCGCCCGGAAGTCATGCGATTGCGTAAATCAGTCCATAATCCCAAGCGTGACGACTGCCCGGCCAGTTCCCCTTGACCACGCGCCTTCATCAACCACAAGTGACTACCGTTAAAGCTGTATATCGGCACCAGATCCCTGCGCTGGCTGGCAGGACGGATCGAGCCGATCAAATTATCCAAAATCACAGGTTCGGAGGACGGAGTGTCATAGTAGGCAACAACCATATGAAACTGGTTATAATCCAACGCCTTGACATATACCATCCGCATTTTCTCATCGGGAATGCCAAGCTCCAGCAGGGTAAAATATTTTGAAATGCTGAAGTCTTCGCAATCACCGCCGGCCGCCCCCAGAAATTCCAACGGGGTGGCCCAGTAATCTTTCTTGCGCCACAACTTGATGTCATCAATGAAGCGCATTCGATTAAAAAACTGGTTTACCTTCTCCAGTTTCTGGCGTTCATTCAGCCCGGCTGCACGATTCTGCATGACCAGCGTACGCCAGCTTGTCACGCGCTTGCCTGCCCTGGCCCCATAGGTTTCCTCGGCGCGCTGGACCAGCTTGAGGTCTTCGGGTGTCAAAGGTTGACTGGCGGAGAGGAGGAGCGGAAGCGAAACCAGCAACAACCACAGTGAGTAACGCAGCCAGCGAGCGCGCAAAAGCAGACCCAACCCCGAGGCTGACGCCCTGCTGCAACCGCTTGCCTTCCACCACACCGTCACACTCATCCCATGGGCATCCAATGACTGTCACTGCACCGGCCAAGCATCAGACCGTTAGAGACAAGGGATGGTGGCAGCACAGCTGCGACCATCCCTTTCACTCGCATCAAACCTGATGCGTTCTCCATTACCGTTTAGCTTGCCATTCGGCCGGCTGCTGCACGTTAAACGCGTTGAGCAAACTGCCTGTCGCGTTGAGGATGCGGTAATCCGCCAGCAGGGCGTCATACTCGGCCGTGATGTAACTGCGGCGCGCCTCGAACAGTTCGTTTTCGGTGTTCAACACGTCCAGCAAGGTACGCTGACCCAGACCAAACTGCTTCTTGTACGCCTGTACAGTGTCATAGCTGGCGTCAACGTGCTCTTTGAGGAAGGTCTTCTGCTTGGTCAAAGACTCTTTGGCGTTCCAGGCCAAACGCGTTCCCTCTTCAACCTGACGGAAGGCATTCAGGTGAATGTCTTTCGCCTGGGAGTACAGGGATGAAGCAGCCTTGCTCTCTGCCAGATCAGAACCACCGCGGAACAGGTTGTAACGCATCCGAACCATGGCAGTCAGATCATCGTTGCGTCCCTTGACCGCATCGATATCCTCATTCCAGTTCTGATCCACTTCGAACGTGACGTTCGGATAGAAGCCGGATTTGGAGCCTTCATGCTGATACTTGGCCGCTTCGATATCCTGCAGGGAAGAGAGCAGGGTCGGATGTACTTCGGTGGCCGTTTTCAGCGCGGCATCCAGACTGGCTGGAATGAACTGTCCATCGGGAACCGGTTGTACCAGATCCTTGGGCATCTCGTTGACGACGCGAATGAATTCGCTCTCGGCATCGCGATAGTTGTTCTCGGCAGCAGCCTGGTTGGCATAGGCTCTGGCAACCCGACCATCGATCTGGGTCTGGTCCGCAGTCGAGCCCAGGCCAGAGTCGGTCCGCTTGCTGATGTCGCTGCGGATCTGCTCATGGGTTTCCAGGTTCTGCTTGGACAGCTCCAGAATCTCCTGCTGACGCAACATGTTGAGGTATACCTCAGCCACGCGCAGCGCCGTGTTCTCTGCCTCGGAGATCATGGCCAGACGCTGGGCGCTGGCTTCGGCATCGGTCCGGGCCACGTTGCTGCTGACATTGAAACCGTCGAACAGCATCTGGCGCAGACTGAGCCCGGCCTCTTTACGGGTCATGGAGTCGTCAATATTGCTATTGGCACCCGCGGCACGGGTGGAGGGGCTATCGGTCTTTTCATAACCGACACCACCGCGCAGATCGATAGTGGGGTAGTAACCACCTTTGGCTCCATCATGCTGATACAGTCGTGCCTGATAGAGATCAAAAGCTTCCTTGATTTTCGGATGGGTAGCCAGTGACTGTGCCACTGACTGTTCCAGCGTTTGAGCCTGGGTAAGGCCCGGGAACAGCACGGCGCCACTTGCTAACATGGCAACAATCGTCTTCTTCATGGTATCTCCAGTCATGTTGTTTTTAGATTGTTGGCTTATCGTTCTCTCAGTGCCGACTGTTTCGCCCGTAATATCGGCTTAAGCAAATAGTCTAGGACACTTTTTTTACCAGTAATAATATCTGCACTGGCTAACATACCGGGGATGATGGGAAGTGCGTTAAGCTCATCGCCCAAGTAACTCTTCTCGGTGCGGACACGAACCAGATAAAAGGAGTTCCCCTCCTCATCCTGGATCGAGTCAGCACTTATCTGTTCGACCTTTCCATGTAGTCCTCCATAAACGGTGAAGTCATAAGCAGTGATCTTGACCACGGCATCAAGCCCTGGCCGCAAGAATGCGATGTCTTTCGGGGAAACCTTGGCCTCTACCAACAAGGTGTCTTCCAACGGCACGATTTCCATCAAATCCATACCCGGTTGCACCACCCCCCCCAGCGTATTGATCTTGAGTTTCTTGATGGTGCCTTTGAGGGGCGCAATGACGCTGGTCCTGTCGACCCTGTCTCGCAGCCCGACCTGCCCTTCCGACAACTGTCTCAATTTACCCTGAAGTTCGTTGAGCTCAGTCTGTGAGTCAGCACGGAACTTCAATGCAATGTCGTTGCGCTTGGAAATGCTTTCTCTCAGCACAGAGTTGAGTTTGGGAATAATAAGCCGGTTGCTCTCCAGCTCTCCCTGCATCTCGTTGACCTGGCGTTCCAGCTTGATGAGCTCTACCTGGGGGACTATCCCTTCTTTGGCCAGTGGACGACTGATGTTCAATTCCTGCCGGGCCAGATCAACACTGCGCCCGACGGTTCTTATCTTGGCATTGAGCTCGATCAGCTCCTGCTCTTTCTGCTCGATCTGCTGGCCAAGTATATAGAGCTGGTTATTCAGGCTATTAAGTCGTTCATCCTGAACCGACTTTTCACGGGCAGCATATTCGGCAAAGACATTTTCAAAGCCCTCGGGAAAGTCGATGGGCTGTTTGTCGATGAGCACCTGCTCACGCCAGCTCAGGTTCGGCCCTGTCTTGACCACCACGCTCTTAATCTCGGCCCTTAGCCGGGCGATACCACCCTTGAGGGTCACCAGCTCTTGTTCACGCTCACGGAAATCAGAGCGAAAACGGGTGTCATCGATACGCAGCAGCGGCTGCCCCTCTTCGACTATGTCCCCCTCCCTGACGAAGATCTCCTTGACGATCCCCCCTTCCAAGTTCTGGATCACCTGCAACTGACGGGACGGGATGACTTTGCCCTGCCCGACCGTCACTTCATCCAGCTCGGCCCAGGCAGCCCAGACGATGGCGCTCATGAAGAACAGAAAACAGGCCCACAACAATACTCTGGCCCGGGTCGGAGTACTCAGCAGGACGGCAGCAGCGCCATCATCGACAAACTCCAGATGTTCGGGTGCGGGCAGCACTGTATCGGACGGCGACTTCTTGAACAGGCCAAATTTAGCCATTGGACGCCTCCTGCACTCGCACCTTGCCTTCCTTCAACTGTTGCAACACTACATCTTTGGGTCCATCTGCCACTATCTGCCCCTGCTCCACGACGATGACCCGCGATGCGACATCAAGCATGGAGGTCTTGTGAGTAATGAGGATCAGGGTGGTTTCCGGTCCCAGTCGTGCCAGCTCATGCTTGACCTGCATCTCTGACTGGTTATCCATGTTGGAGGTGGGTTCGTCCATCACCAGAATGGGGGGATCGTTGAGCAAAGCACGTGCCAGCAGGATCGCCTGACGCTGACCGCCGGAGAGCTGACGTCCCCCTTCCCCTATTTGTCTGTCCAGACCGTTCGGGTCACGGTTGGTAAAGTTGGTGACACCGGCCCGTTTGGCCGCACGCAGCACACGCGCATCGTCCACCAGCGGATTGCCCAGCATGATGTTGTCACGCACAGAGCCGAAAAACAGGGTCACATCCTGAGGGACACAACCTATGTTTCGCCGGATCACAGATGCGGGCAGCTGATCCAGTTCGAACCCGTCGAGACGGACCGAACCATCGGTGGGTCGATACAACCCCATCAGAATCTTTTCGAGAGTGGTCTTGCCTGCCCCGATCCGACCTATGATGGCCACCTTCTCACCCGGCTCAATACGCAGATTGATATTGTGCAGCGTGCTCGTCTCCATCCCCGGATACTTGAACGACACATTATCAAATTCAATGCGCCCGGAGATGATGGGGTGGTGAATGTACTGCTTCCCTTCCTCCTGCTCACCCGGCGTCATCATTATTTTCTCCAGGATCTCCAGCGCGGACTTGGCCTGATTGTAACGAGTGGAGAGCACGGAGAGTTGCACCATGGGGGCGATGGCGCGGCTGGAAAGCATGACGGCGGCAATCATGCCCCCCATGGTGACCAGCCCTTCCGATATCTGGTAGACACCGACGATCACCAGACCCACGGTTACCACCTGCTGGATATAGCTGGCCAGGGAGGACATGGAGTTGGTGATGCGGCGAGTCTGCACGCCCCAGGTAGAGATGTGGGATACAGCCTGTTCCCAGCGATGCTGGAACATGCTCTCTGCACCGAAGATCTTGACGGTCTCCAGTCCGGAAATACTCTCGATCAGGTTGGCATTCTTCTGGGAGGCGAGGCGAGAACCCTCTTCGATGGATTGCTTGAGCGGCGCCTGAATATAGAAGCTGTAAATAATCAGGATCAGCATGGCGACGATGGGCACTACCACCATGACGCCGGCAAACAACCAGATAATGAAGAGGAAGAAGACCGCAAACGGCAGATCGATGAGAGTCGAGACAGTGGCTGAGGTGAAAAACTCCCGTACGGACTCGAACTCTTGCAGGTGTTTGGCAAAAGCGCCGGTGGAAGCCGGTCTCGACTCCATCCGCATGCCCATCACCTTGGCGAAGATCTTGGCCGACAGCAATACATCGGATTTTTTTCCCGCAATATCAATGAAATAGCTGCGCATCTGGCGCATCACAAAATCAAAGGTAAACACCACCATGGCGCCTACCGCCAGCACCCAGAGTGACTCGAACGCCAGGTTGGGCACGATTTTGTCATAGACGTTCATGGTGAACAGCGGACTGGCCACCGCAAACAGGTTGATCAAAATGGAGGCAATCAGCACATCCCGATAGATGCCGCGGGATTCAAACAGTGTGCTCCAGAACCAGTGACCATCACGGGTCTCCAGTACCTTGGGAGAGCGATCATCAAACTTGAACTGCTTTTTGACAAAGAAGAGCCTGCCCAGATATTCGTCACCCAGCTGGGCAACGCCGAGCCACTGGGCGGCATCACCCGCCTGAGGAAAAATCACCTTGCCCTGGGTTCTGTCTTCGTTCCACTCCAGCAGTATGCAAGCACCACCGTTTCGCATCTGCAATACGCAAGGCAGCAACAAGGATGAGATGTCGGCAAGGGGTTGGATCACTTCCCGTGCGGAAAGCCCCCCCCGCTCTGCTGCGCGGCTGAACAGGTTCGGAGTCAGCAAGCCGGAGACCAGCGGCAGTCCCGTCGTCAGGGCATCCTTGCTGTTGGGCACGCCATAAAAGCGGGTCAAAAAAACCAGACATTCCAACAGCTCATCAATACGGTTCGTTTCTGCTTGCATAGCATCCTGTCACTGCTTGAATAGGTCGGCCGTCATCATCACGCATCTGTGGTCACACATGGTTGCATGACGAACGCACGCTCGTGGAATACACATCAGGATCCCACAGCATAGAGATCAACAGCCTGATAAACGTTAAGCACAGGTAAATGACACTGGATATCATCATCAGACCTGAGAGGCATTACGCCCAAAGACGGTACGGCATGAAAGTGCTTGATAGCGACACAAGATGGCGCCATGTCTGATATATCCCGCCAAAATTGGAAACAATACACGCTTATTGATAATGATATCTTTTCCAAGCGGAATACTATATCAAGACAATTTTACCGAAACTATACCGCAAAGACTGAATTTCATCTAATAACCCTCTGTTTTTTTGACGAAATTTGATTGCTTACTCTATATGGTCAGAAAGGGAGAAGGGCCGTCCCAGACTGTGTCCCTGAGCACCGGAGTGGGCCAGTTCACTAGCAATCCCTGCCATGGCTGTCCAGCGATTTTCGCACCAGACCGGTGCCAACAGGGTCGGTCGGCGGGCAGAGGCAGAGATGCGATGATAGACCACCTCGGGAGGGGTGTGCTGGATCATGGCCACTGCAGCTTCAACATATTGATCCAGCGACAACACCTCCAGCCGCCCCGCCTGCCACGCCTTGCCGAGGGTGCTCCCCTCCACCACATGGAGCGGATGCAGCTTTATCCCCTCGACCCCGGTCGCCACGATGCGATGCAAGGTATCGAGGCTATCCATCGGCACCTCCCCAGGCAGGCCGACGATCAGATGGGCACAGACCTTGATGCCGCGCTGATGGGCCCGCGCAACCGCATCGGCATAGGCGGCGTAACCATGACCGCGATTGATGCGCTGCAAGGTCTTGTCATTGGCACTTTGCAGCCCCAGCTCCAGCCACACCTCATAGCCACGGGCCTGATACGCCGCCAACAGGTCCAGCACCGCATCCGGCACGCAATCGGGTCGGGTACCGACACACAAACCCACCATGTCACTCACCGACAACGCCTCTTCATACATGCGTTGCAGGTACTCGACCTCGGCATAGGTGCTGGTATAGGCCTGAAAGTAGGCGAGATAACGTTTGGCACGGGTCACTTCATCCCGGCGCGCCAACAGTTGCTGCACCACGGAAAGCTGCTGGGCCGACTCGTCGGCAAAAGAGGAGACATTGCAAAAAGTGCAGCCACCACGGCCCAGGGTGCCGTCCCGGTTGGGGCAGGTGAAAGCGCCGTGAATAGAGAGCTTATGGATCTTCTGGCCGTGGCGTTGCTTGAGATCCTGACCGAATGTATTGACTAGTTCGTGTAACTGCATGACACCTCCGCTAAAGGAGCGTCATTGTACGAGCTTGTAAAAACAGGGCGCTGAGCTGGATCAAGGGAGGGGAAGGTCAGAAAACATATAAATATTCACCAATATCTGGATAAATATCAGCAAGCGGGTCGTTGTTGATGCTTTCGAAACCCTTACACCAAACACTGCATGCGCAATCCTGATAAATAACAGTTAGCTAACCACCTGTTAGGCAATGAAAATTCACGCATAGACTCACTGACGACAAAAGCAAGACTCGTGGTCCGTAATTGTGATCTCTCCCCGCCACTTGCCTGATGAATTGGTAAAATTACTACAAATCCCCTCCCCCACTGAGTCAACCAACAAAAGCCCACATATCAACATTAAATGCTGTAAAAATAAAAACTTCCAGAGCAATCACCAATTAAAGCCCCATATATACCCGCACTCCAACATTTTGTTATGACATTGTAATAATGAAAACAGCCGGGATGTTCAATTGACCTTGCCGAAAAATCCCATTAGTTTGGAGATTCGCCACGTCAGGCGGACGGAACCACAAGAGCCAATCGCAATTTATGCAGTTTGCGATGCAAGGCCGAGCAAGGGAGAAATGCAATGTCACTATATGATCCAAAGCTGGAGAGGGATAACTGTGGCTTCGGCCTGTTGGCCCACATGGAAGGTGAAGCCAGCCACAAGCTTGTCCGTCTCGCGATGTCAGCATTGGCTCGCATGCAGCACCGCGGCGGTATCTCCGCCGATGGCAAGACCGGCGATGGTTGCGGTCTGTTGCTGCAAAAACCGGATAGCTTCTTTAGAGCCGTCGCCGAAGAGAAAGGATGGCATCTGGGCCGCAAATACGCGGTCGGCATGCTGTTTCTCAACCCGGACCCCGTATTGGCCCAGCAGACTCGCGACATCATCGACGAGGAGCTGGAAAGAGAGACCTTGAGTCTGGTCGGTTGGCGCAAGGTGCCCATCGATACCAATGTGCTCGGTCCCATCGCCAAAGCCTCCCTGCCCAGTATTGAACAGGTCTTTGTCAATGCGCCGCCAGGCTGGGTCGACAAGGATCTTGAGCGCCGCCTCTATATAGTGCGTCGCCGTATCGAAAAGCGCATCAGCGACGACTACTTCTACGTGGTCAGCCTCTCCAACCTGGTCACCGTCTATAAAGGACTGTGCATGCCGGTGGATTTGCCCCACTTCTATCTGGATCTTGCCGACATTCGCCTGCAATCGGCCATCTGCGTGTTCCACCAGCGTTTCTCCACCAACACCAGCCCGCGCTGGCCGCTCGCGCAGCCGTTTCGTTATCTCGCCCACAATGGCGAGATCAACACCATTGCTGGCAACCGCCAGTGGGCCAAAGCCCGCAGCTACAAGTTCGCGACCCCGCTCATTCCGGATCTGCAAGAGGCGGCGCCCTTCGTCAACACCACAGGGTCGGATTCCTCCAGCCTCGACAACATGCTGGATCTCTTCCTGGCCGGTGGCATGGACTTGTTCCGTGCCATGCGCCTGCTGATCCCGCCTGCATGGCAAAAACACCCGAACATGGATGACGACCTGCGCGCCTTCTATGACTTCAACTCCATGCACATGGAGCCCTGGGATGGTCCGGCCGGCATCGTCATGACCGATGGCCGCTATGCCACCTGCGCACTGGACCGTAACGGCCTGCGTCCGGCCCGCTATGTCATCACCAAGGACAAGTTCATCACGCTCGCGTCTGAGGTCGGCACCTGGGACTACACCCCGGATGAAGTACTGGAGAAGGGCCGTGTCGGCCCGGGCGAGCTGTTCGTGGTGGATACCAGCAACGGCAAGGTGTGGACCAGCTTCGAGATCGACGACGATCTCAAGAGCCGTCACACCTACAAACAGTGGATGGACTCCCATTGCAAACGCCTGGTGCCGTTCGAGCAGATGGATGACGCCAGCACGGGAGCCCGCGAGTTCTCGGACGATCAGCTCAAGACCTATCAGAAACTGTTCGGCTACTCCTACGAAGAGCTGGATCAGATCATTCGCGTGCTCGGCGAGAACGGTCAGGAAGCGGTGGGCTCCATGGGGGATGACACCCCGATGGCGGTGCTCTCCTCCAGCCAGCGCACCCTGTATGACTACTTCCGCCAGATGTTCGCCCAGGTGACCAACCCGCCGATCGATCCCCTGCGGGAAAACCACGTCATGTCACTGGCTACCTGTATCGGTCGCGAGCAGAACGTCTTCAACGAGACCTTCGGCCACGCCCACCGGGTACTGTTCCAGTCGCCGATCCTGCTCTACTCCGACTTCCACCAGTTGCTTGCGCTGGAAGGGGAACACTATCGCCATCAGGTGATCAGCCTCAACTTCCGGCCCGAAGAGGGACTGGAAGCAGCCTTGGTGCGCATCTGCGAAGAGGCCCAGACTGCCGCCCGCAACGGTACTGTGCTGCTGATCCTGTCGGATCGGGACGTCAGTGCCGACACACTGCCCATTCCCGCCGCCATGGCGGTAGGCGCGGTGCAGCGCACCCTGGTGGACAACAATCTGCGCTGCGACGCCAATATCCTGGTGGAGACCGCCAGCTGCCGCGACCCGCACCACTTCTCGGTACTGCTGGGCTTTGGCGCCACCGCCATCTACCCCTATCTGGCTTATGAAACCCTCGCCAAACAAGTCGAGGAAGGCGTACTCAAGATGAGCCTGCGCCAGGCCATGCTCAACTACCGCAACGGCATCAACAAGGGCCTCTACAAGGTGATGTCCAAAATGGGCATCAGCACGGTCGCCAGCTATCGCTGCTCCCAGCTGTTTGAAGCTGTGGGCCTCTCCAGTGCCGTGGTCGCCATGTGCTTCCGTGGTGTATCCAGCCGTATTCAGGGCGCCGATTTTACCGATATCCAGCAGGATCAGTTCAATCTGGCCCGCCTGGCATGGTTGCAACGCAAGGCCCTCACTCAGGGTGGCCTGCTCAAGTTTGTCCACGGCGGCGAGTATCACACTTACAATCCGGATGTGGTGCAGACCCTGCAAACCGCGGTGCGCTCCGGCAACTATGCCGATTACAAGGAGTATGCTCGGCTCGTGAACGAGCGCCCTGTCTCTACCCTGCGCGATCTGCTTGCTCTGAAGAAGGTCGACAATCCGGTAGACATCAGCGCAGTGGAGCCAGCAGCCAAGCTGTTCCCCCGCTTCGACTCCGCTGCAATGTCCATCGGCGCCCTGGGCCCTGAGGCGCACGAAGCGCTGGCAGTGGCCATGAACCGCCTCGGCGGTCAGAGCAACTCCGGCGAAGGCGGTGAAGATCCCAAGCGTTTTGGGACCGAGAAAAATTCCCGTATCAAGCAGGTGGCATCGGGGCGCTTTGGCGTCACCCCCCACTACCTGATGAACGCGGACGTGGTGCAGATCAAGGTGGCCCAGGGCGCCAAGCCCGGTGAAGGCGGTCAGCTGCCCGGTGACAAAGTCACCGCCCAGATAGCCAAGTTGCGCTATTCCGTGCCTGGCGTGACCCTGATCTCGCCGCCGCCGCACCACGATATCTACTCCATCGAGGACCTGGCCCAGCTCATCTTCGACATCAAGCAGATCAACCCGGACTGTCTGGTGTCGGTCAAGCTGGTCTCCGAGCCCGGTGTGGGCACCATCGCCTGCGGCGTGGCCAAGGCCTATGCCGACTTCATTACCGTCTCCGGCTATGACGGTGGCACGGGCGCAAGCCCGCTGACCTCGGTCAAGTATGCCGGTTCCCCCTGGGAGCTGGGCCTGGCCGAGACCCAGCAAGCGCTGGTTGCCAACGGCCTGCGCCACAAGGTACGGCTGCAGGTGGATGGCGGTCTCAAAACTGGCCTCGACATCATCAAGGCCGCCATCCTCGGTGCCGAGAGCTTCGGTTTTGGCACTGGCCCCATGGTGGCGCTCGGCTGCAAATACCTGCGCATCTGCCACCTGAACAACTGCGCCACCGGCGTCGCCACCCAGGATGAGAAGCTGCGCCGCGAGCACTTCACCGGCCTGCCGGAGATGGTGATGAACTACTTCAAGTTCATCGCAGAAGAGACTCGCGAACTCATGGCTCAGCTGGGGGTCACCCAGCTGACCGATCTCATCGGTCGTACCGATTTGCTGGAAGCCCTGCCAGGCCTCACCGCCCGTCAGGCCAAGCTGGATCTCTCCGGTATTCTGGCAAGTCCGGTGGCGCCGGCAGGCTCCAGCCTGTTCAGCCAGCAGCACAACCCCACCTTTGACAAGGGACCGCTCAACTTGCGGATGGTGGACGATCTGCTGGAGGCGGTGGAGCACAAGTCGGGCGGCGAGTTCCGTTACGACATCCGCAACACGGATCGCTCCGTGGGGGCCCGTCTGTCGGGCGAGATCGTCAAGCGTCACGGCAACCAGGGCATGGCGGCCGATCCGGTGAAGGTTCACTTCAACGGCACAGCAGGCCAGAGCTTCGGCGTCTGGAACGCGGGTGGCCTTGAGATGATACTCACGGGTGACGCCAACGACTACGTGGGCAAGGGCATGACTGGCGGCAAACTGGTGGTCAAACCCCACGTCGGCGTGGCATTCAAGTCCCACGAAGCCGCCATCATTGGCAACACCTGCCTCTATGGCGCCACCGGCGGCAAGCTGTTTGCGGCCGGTACGGCGGGCGAGCGCTTCGCGGTGCGCAACTCAGGTGCCCTGGCCGTGGTCGAGGGGATAGGCGACAACGGCTGTGAATACATGACAGGCGGTATCGTCACCATCCTCGGCACCACCGGCGTCAACTTCGCGGCGGGCATGACAGGTGGTTTTGCCTACGTGCTGGACGAGTGCGGCAACTTTGCCAAACGCACCAACCCCGAGCTGGTCGAACTGCTGGACGTGGCGACACTCGCCATCCATCAGGAACACCTGCGCGGCATCATAACGGCGCACCTTAATGAGACTGGCAGCTCGCGCGCCGAGGAGATCCTGGCCAACTTCGACTCCTATGTGCCCAAGTTCAGGCTGATCAAACCCAAGTCCAGCGACGTCAAGTCCCTGCTTGGCCACACCAGCCGTTCCAGTGCAGAACTCAGAATCCAGGCGCAATAAGGAGGGAACCCTATGAGCCAGAACGTATTCCAGTTTATCGATGTCCAGCGGGTCGACCCGCCCAAGAAGCCGCTCAAGATCCGCAAGATCCAGTTTGTGGAGATCTACGAGCCCTTTAACCAGGCCCAGGTCGGTATGCAGGCGGATCGCTGCCTCGACTGCGGCAACCCCTATTGCGAGTGGAAATGCCCGGTCCACAACTACATTCCCAACTGGCTGAAACTGGCCAATGAGGGGCGCATCCTGGAGGCGGTGGAGCTTTCCCACCAGACCAACAGCCTGCCGGAAGTATGTGGCCGTGTCTGCCCGCAAGACAGGCTGTGTGAGGGTGCCTGTACCCTGAACGATCGCTTCGGCGCCGTGACCATAGGCAATATCGAGAAATACATCACCGACAAGGCATTCGAGATGGGCTGGCGCCCGGATCTCTCCAACGTGGTGAAAACCGACAAGCGGGTCGCCATCATAGGTGCAGGACCGGCCGGGCTCGCCTGTGCCGATGTGCTGGCACGGGGTGGTGTCAGCGCAGTGGTGTTTGACAAGTATCCGGAGATTGGCGGCCTGCTCACCTTCGGTATTCCCTCCTTCAAGCTGGAAAAAGAGGTGATGCAGCGTCGGCGCGAGATCTTCGAGGATATGGGCATAGAGTTCCGCCTCGAGACCGAGGTGGGCAAAGATGTCACCTTCGCCGACCTGCTGGGCGAGTTCGACGCCGTCTTCCTCGGGGTCGGCACCTACAAATACATAAAGGGTGGCTTCGAGAATGAGACGGCTCCCGGTGTATACGATGCCCTGCCCTATCTCATCTCCAACGCCAACCGGCTGCTGGGCTTTGAGAAGGCGCAGGCCGATTACATCGACTTCGCCGGCAAACAAGTCGTGGTACTCGGTGGTGGCGATACCGCCATGGACTGCGTGCGTACCGCCATCCGTCAAGGTGCCGCCAACGTCATTTGCGCCTATCGCCGCGATGCCGAGAACATGCCGGGCTCCAAGCGGGAAGTGAAAAATGCCCGGGAGGAAGGGGTCGAATTCATGTTCAACCTGCAGCCCATCGGCGTCGAGCTGGATGCTGATGGCCAGACCTGTGGCATCAAGATGGTGAGCACTGAACTCGGTGCGCCCGATGCCAATGGCCGTCGCAATGCGGTAGTGATAGAGGGTTCAGAGCAGGTGCTGGCTGCCGATGCCGTGGTGATGGCGTTTGGCTTCCAGCCCAACCCCCAGCCCTGGATGCAGGAGTTTGGCATAGCGCTCGACAACCGGGATCGCATCCAGGCCAGCGAGCAGGCGGACTACCCCTTCCAGACCAGCAACCCCAAGGTATTCGCCGGTGGCGATGCGGTGCGCGGTTCCGACCTGGTGGTGACTGCCATCTACGAGGGTCGCAAGGCTGCCGAAGGGATTATGGACTATCTGGCCGTCTGATCCGCCGTCTGTCATCGCCTTTGTGCCAACAAACAGCCCCGCATCTGCGGGGCTGTTTTTTAGGTGACATACGCGCGCCAGCTGACGGATGCATCAGGCCGGTTGCGGCTCCCGGGGAATGGGGGTCACCCAGGGGCGACGCCAGCGGGGTGCCTCGTAGAGATCGGGCCAGAACTCGGTCTGGCGCGAGATGACATTGCCGCGCACTGTGTGAAAGGTAATGGCGCGAGCCTGCACCTCACCATCGGTTATCAACACCTCGGTCACGACTTCACCGCCCTGCTCCAGTAGCCGGACCACGTCAAAATTCCAGGGGCCTGCCGCCGGATAGCGGCGGTTGATCTCGACAAAGTTGCAGCGCCCCTCGATGCGCTCCCCCGACTGCGGCCAGTCGCAGATAAAATCATCGCCGAGCCAGCGGGCCGCCCTCGAAAAATCATTGCTTTGCATGGCCTGCCAATAGGCCTCTACCACTGCTTTTGGTTCCATGGTTCTGAACTCCATGCTCACTCTCCCGACAAACTCACCACCAGCCACTCCCCCTTGCCAACAGGCACCAGCGAAGTCGCAAAGGCCGGATCACGCTGCACCTCTCCCATCCACTCTGCCAACTCATCCCGATGGGAGATGGCATTGTCCACCACCAGCAGACCACGAGGGGCCAGCAGGCGCTGGACCTGTGGCCACCAGACACGATAGCGCTGGCGATCCGAGTCCAGGAAGATGAGCTGATAACCGGCCTCTGGCAAAGTGGGCAACAGGGTTTCAGCCTCCCCCGCCAACTGGGTGATCCAGGGGCTCAGGCCGGCACGCTGAAAGTTGATATCAGCCAGTTCACGCTTGCCCTCATCCCGCTCTATGGTGGTGACTCGGCCATTGAGCCTTTGCACCGCTTCGGCCAGCCAGAGAGTGGAATAACCGTTGGAGGTGCCAATCTCCAGTACGGCCTCAGCCCCCCGCGCCTGTACCAGTACCGCCAACAACTCGCCGGTATCGCGGGTGATATTGAGCATCTTGCTGCCACGGGTCGGCTGCGCATCATCGCTGCGCTCGCCAAACTGTTCCAACTCCCGTTTAAGCTGTTGCAATGCCATGTCTCCTCCTTGCTCATTACGCAGGTCGCCCAGTGCATGGCATGCCGGGTCGACGCTCATGTTTATTGTTTTTCTGATCCCGGGTCGGATGGCGGCACATCCCCCAACAGATAACGGGGGCCGGCGCCCTGTCCGGCAGCCTGATCATCCGGGTTGTAAAGGGCGCAGTGCTCAAGAGACAGGCAACCACAACCAATACAGGAGGTGAGCTTGCCTTTGAGCTGCACCAAAGCCTCGATGCGCTGATCAAGCAGGCCCTGCCACTGGCTGGCTATCAGCTCCCAATCGCTGCGATCCGGCGTGCGGCCATCTGGCAAGCCGGCGAGGGCATCGGCAATCTCGCCAAGGCTCAACCCCATCCCCTGCGCCACCCGGATGAAGGCTATCCGGCGCAGCGCATCCTGCGGATAGAGGCGCTGGCTGCCATCGCTGCGCACGCTGCTGATCAATCCCTTCTGCTCGTAAAAACGCAAGGCACTGGCATTGACCCCGGCGCGCTTCGCTATCTGACCTATGGCTAACCACTTGCGATCCGTTTTCACCCTTGACCTCAAGTTAGCTTTAACTTGCACAATCCTGTCTCCCCTCGCAAAAGGAGTCAAATGATTATGCACCATCTTCACCACTTGCTTGATGCCAACCGGGCTTTTGCCCTCAACGGCAAAGGCACCACCAACCACTGCCCCATGGCGCTGCACGCCCTGCATGAGATGGGTGCAAGCCCCCGCCAATTGCAGCATTTCTTCGATCATTGGCAGGCAACCCATGCGCTGCCGAGCGGGGAAACAAGTCAGGACGAGGATGAAATCCGTTTCGTACGACTGCGTCAGCAGTTGGCAGACCGGATTGCCGCCGAGGGCTGGTTGCCTCTCTTCGAGACCCTGCTGGCCCGGCGCTTCTCACCGGCGGGAGGCGCCTTCCATCCTCTTATTCGCTTCGCCTGTGCCCTGGAAAATGGTCATGTGGGAGAGCAGGCTGCGGCACTGGCCGCCTGGCAGTGCAGTCCCCTGATACTGCCTGTCGGGGAAAGCGCACCGGCCCGGGATGTCGCCAGTCTGCTGGCCGGGCTATCAGCACAGTGGGCAGGGAGGCGCTGGCAGGGCGAGTGGATCACGGGTCGATTGCAGCAGGTGGCAGAGGCGCCGCGCTGGCCGGGCACGCTGCCGCAAACGCTCGCCGAGTCATCGTCTGTTTTGACACAACTGGCCGAGGTGGCCCTGCCGCTCTATTGGCAAACCAGCAATTTTACCGTGCTCCATATGGTGACAGGTAGCCGGGCCGCAGCCATTGTCGCAACGCAGTTGCCCAGCGAGTGGCAAGGGCAGTGGCAGACCTTGATGTGGCAGGCGGTGGCGGCGGCTTATATCACGGTCGGGGCTCCGCACCTGCGCCCCCAGACATGGCCCGCCTGCAACGGATTATCCTGGCAGCAAGTGTTGGAAAGAGCGCTCGCCAGTCTGGACGATCATGTGATCAAGCTGGTGCACTGCTGCTGGCGTGAACAGGCAAGCAGACCCGGCGATACATACCGCTATCTGGCAGTCGCGGCCCGAGCTGTGGGGCTGCTGAACGCAGCAAACGGGCGTGATGCCGCTTAGGGTGCCGCCAACCGGGTGAAACTGATGGCGGGGCAGCTGGGGGCGACCCCCTGGGTCAGGGTCAAGGGCTGGGCGCGATAGCTGAGGTGATAGAGGCCTGGCCGGGACAAATCGTAGACCTGGGTCAGATCTGCATCCGCCTGGCTCTGCTGGCCCGCCCCCAGAATGAAGAAGTCATCGGCACCGGGTTCGCCACGCTTGGCGAGCGGTCCTTTGTAAACCAGCGGCTGATTGTCGAGGGTGAGATCGATGGCATCGGCGAACCAGCCTTCGAACGGGGTGAACCAGCTCAACACCTCGAGCGGCCCCTCCCCCTTGTTGGTCAAGGTCATCACCAGGGGTAAGGGCTCGTTCACCCGGCTGTGTGCCTTGACCGACAGTTCACACTGCAGGGGAGCGAGCGCTAGGGTGGTGAGCAAGAGTGTCATCATGGAGCCTCCTTCAGCATCAAAAAGGGGCCTTGCGGCCCCTGTCAGTGGATCAGTTTTCGCTCGGGGTATTCTCGGCGAAGTATTCATGATTGTCGGCGTTGTTGAGCGCCTTGACCGGATCCGTCTTCGCCAGATTGCGGGCATTGGCCTGACCGTAACCCAGATCGTCGGTGCCTGCCACCACGTTGAAGTGACTCAGCTCATGGACTATGGTGCCGGCACGGGAATCGGTCCCGGTGACGGGCGCCGTCCAGAAGCTCTTGCACAGATAGACCTTGTAGGGTTGATCCGGATAGACATAGGCGAAGTAGCTCTGCTTGCAGCTGCAGTCAAAGGTGAGCGGCTTGTTGTCGATGGCATCCTTGATCTTGCTGAAGTTCGTCTCGGCCTGATCCCAACGGGCACTGCTATAGGCCCCGAACCAGCTGCGATAGCGCTGGCCATCGGGCTTGTCGACCGCCAGATAGCTGCTGGCGTTGTTGCTGATGCCACTGGCGGCATCCAGCGCCGTCAACAGATCGCTCTTCTGGGTGTTGGTGCAGCGTCCGCTGAAACTGACAGAACCGGCAACAGCCTGGGGCTCGGCGGCGGCCACCTTGGCCTGAACCCGCTCATCGTTCACCCCCTCCACCCACAGAGTGATGGCGTTGGACTCGCTCTCCTGGGCCTGTTTGGCCTTGGCCGCTTTCGTCGTCCCCGGCAGGGTCGGCAGCTGATAGCGGATGCTGTACTGGCCCTGAGCGCTCATGTCATAGAGACCCGACACTTCCGCCTGCACCGTCAGGCTCTGGCCGGCCTTGAGCAGCTGGAAATCCTTGTCGGTTGGCGCCGCCCGCTTGATCAGCGCCCCCTCATAGCTGACCGGTTGACCATCCCGCTCCACCAAAAACAGGGGGGCATCGTCGCTGCCCGGCAGTTGCCACTTGAGCAGACGGATGGGCTTGTCACCCGTGTTGGTCAATGTCAGGTTGACGCGCACGTCGTCTGTGCTGCCATCCACCAGGGTGAGTTGGGCATCGAGCCCAGCAGCGCAGAGCGGGGAAGCCAGCACACCGGCCAGCAGCAAGGCTATTGGAGTCACTTTCATCATGTTTCCTCATTCATTGAGTGTCGCCATCAGGCGGTTTGCTTCCTTAAGGCCCTCTTTGGGGCCCACTCACCCTAGAGCAGAAATTTTCCACCACCATCCCACCATATGGGGGACGCCCCCCATCAGAGGGGGGCAAGATGAAGACGCACAACCATGCGACACATTTCGAACGACAAAACGGGAACCCGCTGGCCGTATCACTCGGCCCCTTTGGTTCTTGTAAAAGGTTCCTGTAAAAGGTGCTTGTAAAAAGGTTCCTGTAAAAATTTCGCTTTTGCTCTCGCCTCACCCGGCCAAGCCCGCCTGCACCATCACTGGCACATAAAAAACCCCGGCGCCAGGCCGGGGTTTGGGAACAACATTTGGGAACAACAGGGAAAGAGGCTCGCCGTCAGGCTTTCGCCTCGGCCAGCAGCGCCAGCGCGGGCTGCAAGTTGGCGGGCACCAGACGGTACGCCTTGTGATGCTTGACCAGAGTGACCTTCTTGTTGCCCTGGCTCAGCAGCAGACCATGGTGAAAGGCTGCTTGCGCCAGCCTGGCTTCATCACCACGCACGTACAGGGTCAAGGGTTTGATCAGCTCACCCTGCACTATGTGCTCGCCATATTCGCAACTGGAGATCACCAGACTGGATTGGCCCTGTCCCTGCAAGCGCAGCTTGGCGTTCACCTCGCTGTCAGTAAACACCAACCAACCCGCGGCTTCCAGCTCGGCCAGCAGGGCGGCAAGCCTGGTGCCGAGCTGTTGGGAGTCCGCCTGCACCCGGGCGTACTGGAAGGCGATGCGCTCCAGCAGGCCCTTGAGATCGGCGCCGGCTCCCAGGGTGCGGCCCTGCTGGATCCAGCCTTTCAGATCCTCCATCACCAGACGGGAGAAACGCTTCTCCTTGAGGGAGTCCGCCATCCAGGTGCAGAGAAAATGGCTCTCCTGGGCCGGGGTGCGCTTGCCCGCCTTCTGCTTGGCGGTGCGCGCCAGCTCGGCAAGGCTCTGGGTGGCCATGTCGAGCAGGGCCTGATTGTAGTTGGGAGGTGTCATCACGAGTCCTCAGAGAGACGGGCACAGGCCAGGGGCCGGGTCATCAACAGCATAAAGGCGCCAGTGGCGCCTTTATATACAAAATCGCCCCTCCGGACCTGCCCTGACAAGGGGAAGACCCGGACGGGGTTGGGCGCGCTTATTTCGGCTGGCGCGGCTTCTTCATTGCCGCCAGACGCTTGAGGCGCTGACCCTGCAACTTGGCTTCGGCCATGGCCTGGGCGGCGGCGTTGTCTTCACGCTGGGGACGCTTGCCGAAGCGACGACGCTCCTGCAACTGCTTGATCAGCTCGTCACGGTTGCCCACTTCGTAGCCCTTCGCCATGACACGGCGGATCTTCTGGCCGATCAGCGCCTCGATCTCGAGCAGGGTGCGCTCTTCTTCGCGGCTGACGAAGGAGATGGCCATGCCACTCTTGCCGGCGCGGCCGGTACGGCCAATGCGGTGCACGTAATCTTCGGCCAGGAACGGCAGATCGTAGTTGACCACGTACTGCAGATCCGGGATATCCAGACCACGGGCGGCCACTTCGGTGGCGACCAGCACCCGCAGCTTGCCTTCGGTGAATTCACGCAGGGCGCGGCGACGGCTGCCCTGGGCCTTGTCACCATGCACAACGGCAGACTTGATGCCATCCAGGTTCAGCTCGGCCACCAGCTCGTCACAGCTTTCGCGGGTACTGGCAAACACCAGCACCTGCGGCCAGTTCTGCTTGCCGATGAGCTCGGAGAGCAGCTCGCGCTTGCGCTTCTGCTCCACCGGATAGACGGTGTGAGTAACGGTATCGGCGGTGGAGTTCTGCTTGTTGACGCTGATGATCTGCGGCTTGTCCAACATGACGTTGGCCAGCTTCTTCACCCCGTCGGAGAAAGTGGCGGAGAACAGCAGGTTCTGGCGCTCCTTGTTGACCGCTTGCAGGATCTGCTGCACATCGGCGCTAAAGCCCATGTCGAGGATGCGATCCGCTTCGTCCAGCACCAGACACTCGACGCCGGACAGGCTGAGGTTGCAGGCGGTCAGGTGCTCCAGCAGACGACCCGGGGTCGCCACTATGATGTGAGCACCCGCTTTCAGCTTCTTGGCCTGCACATCCTGCTTGCCGCCGCCAACGAGCGTCAGTACGGTGACATCCAGGTACTTGGCAAAATCATTGATGTTGCTCGCCACCTGGGCCGCCAGCTCGCGAGTCGGAGTCAGGATCAGCACGCGGGCATTGGACGGCTGCAACTCGGCCGGCTTGTCCACCAGACGCTGCAGTATGGGCAGGGCGAAGGCGGCAGTCTTGCCGGTACCTGTCTGGGCACTGGCCAGCACATCGAGACCACGACGGATAGTCGGGATCGCCTGGCGCTGCACAGGGGTCATCTCCTGATAACCGCAATCTGAGACAGCACGCAAAATCTCGGGGGCAAAATCGAACGATTCAAATCTCATAATGGGTTCCTGTGTTCCAGCTGGACTGTGTTTGGCTTGCGGCTCGGCGTAGGCGAGGCGGAGGTTGATACCACCGGTGGCTGCGTCCGACATCAAGTCAGAAAATGAGCCGGAAAATGGCGGGCGCGAAGTGTAACAGATAGGCATCACAAATTCTGCCTCAAATGGCCTGAGTTTTTATCCTGTCACGAGAAAGGTGCCGACAAAGAGAGCCGCATCACTGGCATCGGCCAGCGCAGCCCTGCCCCCATCGGCACCAGAATGTCAGGAAACGTTAGACCCTGTTGGCAGCATTTGCCTGAAAATCACGCTGAAACAGACACATGCGAATGGCGGTGCGATATTTGCCATCGATGAAGAACTCCTCTTTCAGCTCCCCCTCCGGCGCGAACCCCAGCGACTGATAAACGTGTCGCGCCTTGGCATTGTCACTGTCGACGATGAGATACAACTTGTGCAGATTCAGCACGTTGAAGGCATACTTCATCGCCTTCAGGGTCGCAGTCTTGGCATAGCCCAGCCCCTGATAGGCGGGGGCTATGATGATCTGAAACTCGGCGCGGCGGTGGATGCTGCGAATATCCACCAGCTCCACCAGGCCAACATTGGTGCCCTCCACCTCCAGGATGAAACGGCGTTCTTGCTGATCGTGGATGTGCTTGTCATAGAGCTGGGCCAGCTCCATGTAAGCCTCGTAAGGCTCCTCGAACCAGTAACGCATTATGCTGGCGTTGTTGTTGAGCTGATGTACGAATTTCAGATCCTCTCGCTCGAGGGGACGAAGGCTCAGGGTGTCACGACATGGCATAAAGTACCTGCTTGATGGTTGATGGGCGGCATTGGCAGCCCGCCTGGGCCTAGCCAATGCCATTGGTAAATCAATGGAGAACCCGGGGCCAGCCTGCGCTCCCCCGGATATCACTCAGCGAATGCGATTGGTCGGGCGCTTGAACAACCGGATGGCGATGGCCGCCATGGCGATAACGAACAGACCGAGGGAGGTCACCAGCAGGCACTTGGTCATCAATTCGTGATACTGGACGAACGCCGGCGCCGCCATCACGAACTTGCCCACCAGACTCAGCAACAGGGCCCAGAGGAAGGCGCTGGCAAAACTGGCCATCACCACCCGGGGCAGATGCAGGCGGGAGACCCCCATCAGCATGGGCGTCAGCACCCTGACGAAGGGCACGAAGCGAGAGGAAAACAGGGCCCAGAAGCCGTAGTTGTGCAGCAGACGCGAGGCCCGTGGCAGACTGCCGTCCGGGATCATCCGCTCCACATGGCCCATAAAGGAGGTGCCGTGCAGCGCATGGCCCTGCAGATAGGCGACCAAGCTGCCGATCCCGGCGGCGAGCGGCATGTAGACAAGGGTCACTTCGGGGCCGAGCACTCCCATCCCCACCAGGCCACCGGCCAGCAGCACCAGACTGTCACCGGGCAGGGGTAAAAACACGAAACTCGACTCGAGAAAGAGGATCACCACCAGGCAGGTGACGAGCAGGCCCGCCGCCTGCATCTGGATCAATTGGTCAAAGTCCTGTTGCCATATGGCAAGCAGCATATCCTGCATCTGGTGACTCCCATCAACGTCAGTGAGCATCCATCCCGGGGGACCCGATGGCCCCCGTTGCGGCTGACACTCCCTGTCGCCATTCCCTTTCTCTCCTTGAAGGGGCTCCTGTTATACACCCGCGCAAGTGAACAAAAAATTAATGTCTGGCACAAAGTCAGCAATCAATACAAAAAGCTGAATGGCAGGACAAGGGTTGGACGAGCACTCCGGCTCTGCGATGTATAAGCTTCAACCGGCTCACCCTTGGGCTGCCAAGATGAGAAAAAGTCGCTACAGTCAAACGGCGCATCATCACAACCGGCTTCGGGGGAACAAGGCATGCCCACACACACTACCCTTCACACTACCCTGCCCCTGCTGATCACCCCCTTGCTCAGCCATGGCACCATGGCTGAAGAGTCGTCACTAATACAAAAACGTGCCAACGCAGTGGTGTCGCTGATGACCTTCACTGTGGTGCCCGACATCACAGCCAGCAACCTCGACATCGGCAGCAACACCAGCACAACTGCGTCGTCGGCGCTCAACATGACCCAGATGGGCGGCGGCGCCACCATGAGCGAGAGTGTGCCCGTCTATCTGGAAGGGACCCTGGGTTTTAGCCGCTACGATCCCAAATTCGTGGTGAGCAACGGCAGCGAGAGTCGCACTATCCCCACCCGATGGAACAGTCTCACCGCCACGGGTGGCATCGGCTGGGATCTTCATCTGCATCAGGATCGTCACGGCGGCAACTGGGTATTGCGCCCCATCGGCAACGTCACGCTGGGCACTGTGGCAAGCGATCTGCGCATCGGCAACTGGCTGCTGGGCCAATACACAGGCAAGAACCTCGACTTTCTCGATGGCGGCAGGCTCGATGTCTACGGCCTGGGTGGCGCCCTGATGCTCGACTATGAACTCTTCTCTGCACAGCAGGATATCGACGTTGAGCTGCGCTACTCCTACCAGCATCTACAAAGCTTTGGCGGCACCTCGGCCAGCGTAACCGGTCAGGCCAATGCGGAGAACCTCGGCCTCTACCTGCGCCGCCGCGCCCCCATCGGCAATCTCACACTGCTGGACAAGCCGCTGCGCTACGTGATGGAAGGGGCTCGCACCGAATATCTTGGCGAACAAAGGGGCCTGCTCGGTTTCAACTCCCTCAACTCGCTGGGGCTCGGGATAGAACTCGACAGCAGCAAGTACGACATCATAGTGACCCGCACCCGGCTGGTAGCCCGCTATTTGTTCAGCCACAACACCAGCGGCTACGGCGTCGGGCTGGCGATGAGTTTCTAAGCGGATCGAGGGACTATCCCCTCGGTACAGTTAAGTCAGCCCACAACAGGATTCAATTTAAACCGTCCAAAATGCTATCCTGATCGGCCCAATGCTTCTGGAACCATCTCATGATCATCACGACACTGCTGGCCTCTGCACTCGGCTCGTTTTCTGAAGGGGTCTCTTTTCAACACAAGGACTGGGAGCTCGCCTGTGACAACACAGGCACATGCCGAGCCGCAGGTTACAGCGCAGAAGCTGGTGGAATATCGGTTCTGCTTACACGAGAGGCAGGAGCCAAGGGCGCACTGCATGCCGAGCTTGCCATCTCAGAGGTTGATGAACAGACTCCAGGAGCCCCCGCTGATGGTTTGATCACACTGCGCATCAATGGCAAGGTGCTCGGCACCGTAAAAGAGCGGATTCCGTTTAGCCAACACCAAACCACAGCGATCATTCAGGCAATCAAGGGGGCTGGGAAGGTGGTATTTAAATGGAGCAAGCACCAGGAACCGCTATCCGGGGCCGGAGCCTACGCCATTTTTCTCAAAATGGATGAATTCCAAGGCCGTCTCAATACCAGTACAGCCCTGACTAAAAAGGGCACACTACCAGCCACAACCGTGCCTCCCGCATTGGCAGCTCCCGTGATCCACGCAGGCGCCGTTGCCGCAGATAACCTATCTCGTCCACTCACAAAACCAGAGATCCAGAGCATAGGCGAGTGGCTAAAGCAGCAAGTCGATAAAGACACTTGTCCCATGGCCTATGAGAATCAGGAAGGTGGCATGCTCTACACCCTGAACATGGACCGAACCTTGGTACAACTCCCCTGCTGGCTCGCCGCTTACAACGATGGTTCAGCATTCATCCTGATAGACGCAGACCTTGATATCGGCAGTGCAACACTCATCAACACAGATGCAAACGGTTATGGTTCGGGTGAACTGAGGGCCTCACACAAGGGGCGCGGGATAGGAGACTGTTTCTCTTTCGAGAGCTGGGTATGGAATGGCAAAACCTTCGTGCAAAGCGAGCAAAGCACCACCGGAAGCTGTCGCATGATTACATTGGGAGGAACCTGGCATCTGCCAACCCTGACCAGCACGATGGTCAAAACACAGTGAACAAAGGCGGCCACTGGCCGCCTTTGTTATTTCGATTACAAGGATCCCAGCCGTTTCACGCAAGCTTGCTCCCTGTCATCCACTCGCTTGGCAAACCAGGCGGTGGTCAGGTTGCGGGTGATCTTGGGGCTCTTGAGCTGAATGCCGGGCAGGATGGCGCGGGGTTGCCGCTTGCCGGCCTGCTTGTCGGCCAGGGTAAAGACCCTGTGATAGAGGTCGGTCTGGGCAAATTCGGCGGTATCCCCTTTGCGCAGGCTCTGGTGGATCGCCTGCTTGCTCATATTGACCCGACTGGCGAGGGTATAGACAGCCTGCTCAGTCTTGCCCGGCAAGTCTGAGTCATAGCGGACAAGATCACCATCCAGCGCCAGGGTTTTGCCGCTCAGTCGGCTGACGGCAGCCTGGAAGGCTGCGTTGCGGCTGGCGTACCAGCCCGCATTGAAGTCGGCGAAGCGATAGAGGGTATCCGGGTAGTCGGCGGGATAGCCAAACAGGTGCCTGGTGCCGAACCAGATACCGCCACGACGGCTGAACACCTCATGGCGAATGGAATCCTTGACGGGATAGGGGTAGCCACGGGTATTTGCCTCGGCAAAGGCGATGCTCACCTGCATGGGGCCGCCGGTATGCACCGGGTTGAGGTTGCCAAACAGCGTCTTGCCCATGGGCACCATGCTGATCATGTCCTCGAAGATCTCGCTCATCTCCCGCTCGGTGCGAAGCTTGTCGATGCGCTCGGCATAGCTCTTGCCGGTGGGGGACTTGATGCCAAGGGCCGTGCGCACCACGAATTCAGGGATCAGCAGCTTGGCGGCGCGGGCATTTATCTCCTTCCAGGCAATCTTGCCAAGGCCCGGCACCACAGGGTCGGCCTGATAGGTGGCCTCCTGTTCGGCCACCGCCAGCACAGTGCAGACATTGTGATCGCTTACCGTCACTCCCTGCGTCGAGAGTGCCGTCACCACATCATTGGCCCAGCCCTGCTTGTCTGGCACCTGACGCGGCAAGAACCGCACTATGCGGCTCTTCATGTCTGCCGGTTTGCGTGGCTGCATAGCGATAGGTTGTTTGGCCTGCTGGGCGCTCATGGCGACATCTTGCTTGGGCGCCGTCGGGTCGCTGGCACACCCGGCAAGCAACAGGATTGCAAAGAGAGGCAGGATGGCGAGCCGAGTGGGAACAAGGGGTGAGGAAAATATCATCAAGGCTTCCGATGCAGGGGCAAGGCGCTGGGCGCCCGGCACACGAGAGTCACGCGAACGGAGCGGCTCCGAACGCAAACAGGCGCTTATTGTAGAGGATTGACAGGCGGATCTGAAGGCGCAGATGCCTTGACGCACCACCCGCTGGCGCAATCGAGCAGCCCCGCCGGATGGGCGGGGCTGCTGCAAGCGGATGGGCTCTTTGGCGACATGCACTCAAGCCGTTTGGCGCAGGGCCTCAATTTGCGCCGCACCATTGATCACCGCCTGCAGGGAGGCATTGACCACGTCGCGGCCGATGGCGACCCCGCACATGCGCTGGCCATCGACGCTGAGCAGCACATAGGCGGCGGCGCGAGATTCTGTGCCGGCGGTGAGGGCATGTTCCGAATAATCGAGCACGTCGATGTGCATCCCGGTCTGGCGCTCCCAGCCGTTGACCAGCGCAGTGATGGCCCCCTCCCCTTCGCCGCTCAGGTGCAAGGTGCCGTTCGGAGTCTGCAACTCGAGGCGCAGACTCTCCTGACTGTCGTGACCAAGCTGGAAGCGACCGATGCGATAGCCGTGTACCGGCTCGAGGTAATGCTGCTCGAACAGGGCACGGATCTGTTCCGGGCTAATTTCGCTGCTGCTTGCCTCGGCCTGTGCCTGGACCCGACGGCTGAAGTCGATTTGCAGCCAGCGCGGCAGTTGCAGGCCAAGGTCGCGCTCCAGCAGATAGGTGACGCCCCCCTTGCCGGACTGGCTGTTGATGCGGATCACCGCCTCGTAGCTGCGGCCAAGGTCTGCGGGATCGATGGGCAGATAGGCCACGTCCCAGTAGGCATCGGGTTTCTCAGCCGCCAGAGATTTGCGAATCGCATCCTGGTGGCTGCCGGAAAACGCCGTGTAGACCAGCTCGCCCGCGTAGGGGTGGCGCGGGTGCAGGGCTATCTGGGTGCAGGCCCCCACGGTCGCGACTATGGCGTCCATGTCGGAGAGATCCAGCTCGGGATCAATCCCCTGGCTGTAGAGGTTCATGGCCATGGTGACTATGTCCATGTTGCCGGTGCGCTCGCCGTTGCCAAGCAGGGTGCCCTCGATGCGATCGGCCCCCGCCAGCACAGCCAGCTCGGCGGCGGCCACCCCGCAGCCTCTGTCGTTGTGTGTGTGGATGGAGATGCTCACCTCGGGGCGCGCCTTGAGGTGGCGGCAGAACCACTCCACCTGATCCGCGAACACATTGGGAGTGCTCACCTCGACCGTGGCAGGGAGGTTGAGGATCATGGGGCGGCCAGCAGGGCGCCACTCGTCGATGACGGCGTCGCACACCTCTACCGCGAACTCCACCTCTGTGCTGCTGAAACTCTCCGGCGAATACTGAAAGCTCCACTCTGTGCCAGAGTTGCGCGCCGCATGGTCGCGCACCCAGCGCGCGCCCTGCACGGCGATGGCCTTGACCCCCTCCTTCCCTGAGTTGAACACATAGTTGCGCTGGGTCGGGTTGACCGAGTTGTAGACGTGGACGATGGCGCGTTTGGCCCCCTTGAGCGATTCAAAGGTGCGGGCGATCAGATCTTCGCGGGCCTGCACCAGCACCTGTATGGTGACGTCATCGGGAATGAGATTGCGCTCAATAAGCTCGCGCACGAAGTCGAAATCAGGCTGGGAGGCGGCGGGGAACCCCACCTCTATATGCTTGAAACCGACATGGACCATGAGCGCCCACATTTGCAGCTTCTGGGCCACCGTCATGGGTTCGACCAGCGCCTGATTGCCGTCGCGCAAGTCCACGGCGCACCAGAGCGGCGCCCGCGTCATCACCTGGTTGGGCCATTGACGGTCCGCCAGTGCAATAACGGGGGCGGGGCGGTATTTGCGATGATCGAAGCTCATATTCAGATTCCCTTGGCTGATGTCCTTGAGGCGCGGCGCCGTTGCGGGCAATGAAGGTGAGCAACGACGCGACTGGGCAGGCAAGCAAACGGGGTAAGGAGGGGGAAGCTGGCTTGCGCGGTAACGCTGGCCCTGACGGTTGCGCAGGTGGTAACCCCACAACCGGTTTCCTGTGGCCCCTCTGGGTAAAAGGGGACGGCCTCGGCTACCGGATAAGCAACTGGCCCTGATCCTCGCACCCCGCTGTTGCAGGCGCAGACGACCTTATGTGATGAGAAACCAGTATATAGAGGCGGGTCGGGTGAGTGATTGCAAAGATTGCGGTATAAATCGAACATTGCGCAATTATTGTCATATTTAGTTAACTTTAAGGGATTATCTATCCCTATCCATGTGAAATCAGGCCAATACTCTTTACTCAGTGCTGACGCCAAAAAACAGAAACCCCACCATCGCTGGCGGGGTTTTTCAGGGTTCGCAAGTGTTGTGCAAAGAAGGAGAGAAAGACTCCCCTACCCTTGTTACGCAATCCTTAGCGGTTTTTCACCTTTTGATGCAGCTCCTGCACCGAGTTGACGTTGGCAGTGGCATCCATGCTGATGGCCATGCAGGTGGCAAACGCCTCATTCATGGTGGTGGTGTAAGCCACCTTGTGCTGCAAGGCGGCGCGGCGCAACTGCTTGGAGTCCTGGATCGCCACTCGCCCTTCGGCGGTGTTGACGATGTAGGTGTACTCGCCATTCTTGATGCGGTCGAGAATGTGCGGGCGACCCTCGTGCACCTTGTTGACCAGGCGCGGGTTGATGCTCGCCTCCCCCAATGCCACTGCGGTGCCGTGGGTGGCATCCAGCTCGTAGCCCAGCTCCAGCAGCTTGGCAGCCAAATCGACCACCAGCGCCTTGTCGCTGTGACGCACCGACAAGAGCGCGCGACCCTCTTTCGGCACCGCATGGCTGGCACCCAGCTGGGCCTTGGCATAGGCCTCGGCAAAGCTGCTGCCCACCCCCATCACCTCACCGGTAGAGCGCATCTCTGGCCCCAGCAGCGGGTCAACCCCAGGGAACTTGGCGAACGGCAGAACCACCTCTTTCACCGAGTAGTAAGGCGGGATGATTTCGGTGGTAAAGCCCTGATCTTTCAGGCTCTGGCCGGCCATGACGCGGGCGGCAATCTTGGCCAGCGGCGCACCGGTCGCCTTGGAGACGAAGGGCACGGTACGGGCAGCACGCGGGTTCACTTCGATGAGGTAGATGTCATCGCCCTTGACCGCAAACTGCACGTTCATCAGGCCGACCACACCGAGTTCCAGTGCCAGCTTGCGCACCTGCTCGCGGATCTCGTCCTGAATTTTCTTGGACAAGGTATAAGGTGGCAGGGAGCAGCCGGAGTCACCGGAGTGGATACCGGCCTGCTCGATATGCTCCATGATGCCGCCGATAACCACATCGGTGCCGTCGCAGATGGCATCCACGTCCAGCTCGGTGGCATCGTCCAGGAAGCGGTCCAGCAGTACCGGCGATTCGTTGGAAACGCTCACCGCCTCGGCGAAGTAGCGACGCAGGTCGGTCTCGTCATAGACGATCTCCATGGCGCGGCCACCCAGCACATAGGAGGGGCGCACCACCAGCGGGTAAGTGATCCGCTCGGCGGTCAGCACAGCCTGCTCCAGGTTGGTGACTGTGCCGTTTTCCGGCTGCTTGAGGCCCAGACGCTCAACGGCTGACTGGAAGCGCTCGCGGTCTTCGGCGCGGTCGATGGCATCCGGGCTGGTACCGATGATCGGCACGCCGTTCGCTTCCAATGCCCGTGCAAGTTTGAGCGGGGTCTGGCCGCCGTACTGCACGATGACGCCCTTGGGTTTCTCGATGCGCACGATTTCCAGCACATCTTCCAGGGTCACCGGCTCGAAGTAGAGGCGGTCGGAGGTGTCGTAATCGGTGGAGACGGTCTCCGGGTTGCAGTTGACCATGATGGTCTCGTAACCGTCTTCACGCAGGGCCAGTGCCGCGTGCACGCAGCAGTAGTCAAACTCGATGCCCTGACCGATACGGTTCGGGCCGCCGCCGATGATCATGATCTTGTCACGATTGGTCGGGTTGGCCTCGCACTCTTCGTCATAGCTCGAATACATGTAGGCGGTGTTGGTGGCGAACTCGGCCGCGCAGGTATCGACCCGCTTGTAGACAGGGAATATGTTGTGGCGGGCACGTAACTTGCGCACCTCGCCCTCGGCCACGCCGAGGATCTTGGCCAGGCGCGCGTCTGCGAAGCCCTTGCGCTTGAGGGCGCGCAGGAAGTCGGCATCAAGACCGGCCATGCCGCGCTCTCTCACCTGCTCTTCCAGCTTGATGAGATCTTCTATCTGCACTAGGAACCAAGGGTCAATCTTGGTCAGTTTGAAGATGCCGTCCATGGAGAGACCGGCGCGAAACGCATCGGCGATGTACCAGATGCGGTCGCAGCCGGCATCCTGCAGCTCGTGGCGGATGCGGGTCAATGAGTCCGGGGCATTGAGGTCAACCATGGGGTCGAAGCCGGTCTTGCCCGTCTCGAGACTGCGCAGCGCTTTGTGCAGGGACTCCTGGAAGTTGCGGCCAATGGCCATCACTTCGCCGACGGATTTCATCTGGGTAGTCAGGCGGTCGTTGGCACCGGCGAACTTTTCAAAGTTGAAGCGCGGCACCTTGGTGACCACGTAGTCGATGGCCGGCTCGAAGGAGGCCGGGGTACGACCGCCTGTGATGTCGTTCATCAGCTCGTCCAGGGTATAACCAATGGCAAGCTTGGCGGCGATCTTGGCGATGGGGAAACCGGTCGCCTTGGAGGCCAGTGCTGAGGAGCGGGACACCCGCGGGTTCATCTCTATGATGACCATGCGGCCATCTTTCGGGTTGATGCCGAACTGGACGTTGGAGCCGCCGGTCTCGACGCCGATCTCGCGCAGTATCGCCATGGAGGCGTTGCGCATGATCTGGAACTCCTTGTCGGTCAGCGTCTGGGCTGGCGCGACCGTGATGGAGTCACCGGTGTGGATGCCCATGGGGTCGAAGTTTTCGATGGTGCAGACGATGATGCAGTTGTCGTTGCGATCCCGCACCACTTCCATCTCGTACTCTTTCCAGCCGATCAGCGACTCATCGATGAGCAGCTCCTTGGTCGGCGACAAGTCCAGACCGCGCTCGCAGATCTCGACGAACTCTTCGGTGTTGTAGGCAATGCCGCCGCCCGAGCCACCCATGGTAAAGGAGGGACGGATGATGCAGGGGAAGCCGACCATCTGCTGCACGCCCCACGCCTCTTCCATGTTGTGGGCGATGCCGGCGCGCGGGCACTCGAGGCCAATGCTCTTCATGGCGATGTCAAAGCGACGGCGATCTTCGGCCTTGTCGATGGCGTCGGCGGTGGCACCGATCATCTCGACACCGAACTCGGCCAGCACGCCATGCTTTTCCAGATCCAGCGCGCAGTTCAATGCAGTCTGGCCACCCATGGTGGGCAGCACGGCATCCGGGCGCTCTTTCTTGATGATCTCGCGTACCACTTCCCAGGTGATGGGCTCTATGTAAGTGGCATCGGCCATCTCGGGGTCGGTCATGATGGTGGCCGGGTTGGAGTTCACCAGAATGACGCGGTAGCCCTCCTCGCGCAGGGCTTTGCAGGCCTGGGCGCCGGAGTAGTCAAATTCGCAGGCCTGACCGATGACGATGGGGCCGGCGCCGAGGATCAGGATGCTCTGTAGGTCGTTACGTTTTGGCATGGCTTCTCTTTTCCTCTTAAGCGCGATACTGCTTGATCAATTCAATAAAGTGGTCGAACAGACCGGCACAGTCGTGCGGGCCCGGGCTCGCTTCGGGGTGACCCTGGAAGCTGAAGGCCGGACGGTCGGTGCGGTGGATGCCTTGCAAGGACCCATCAAACAGAGAGACGTGGGTGGGGCGCAGGCAATCCGGCAGTGAGCTCTCGTCCACTGCAAAGCCATGGTTTTGGGCGGTGATCATGACGGTATTGTCATCCAGGCTCTTCACCGGATGGTTGGCACCGTGGTGACCGAACTTCATCTTGATGGTCTTGGCGCCGGAGGCCAGACCCAGCAGCTGGTGACCCAGGCAGATGCCAAATACCGGCGTGTTGGTGTTGAGGAAAGCCTTGATGGCCTCGATGGCATAGTCACACGGCTCGGGGTCACCGGGGCCGTTGGAGAGGAAGATGCCATCGGGGTTCATCGCCAGCACCTCGGCGGCCGGGGTCTTGGCCGGTACTACCGTCAGACGACAACCACGATCCACCAGCATCCGCAAAATGTTGCGCTTGACGCCAAAGTCGTAGGCTACCACGTGGTATTTGAGTTCATCGGCCGCTGGGGTGACATGCCCCTTGCCAAGCTGCCAGCTACCTTCGGTCCAGTTGTACGCCTCGCCAACCGTGACCTCTTTGGCCAAGTCCATCCCCTTCAAACCGGGGAAGGCGCGGGCCTGTTCGAGGGCATATGCCTCATCAACTTGCTTGCCCGTCAGGATGCAGCCAGCCTGGGCGCCTTTCTCGCGCAGAATGCGAGTCAGTTTGCGGGTGTCGATGTCGGCGATGCCAACGATGTTGTGAGACTTGAGGTAATCGGAGAGGGATTGCTGATTGCGGAAATTGGAGGCAAGTATCGGAAGGTCCCGGATGATCAATCCCTGTGCATGGATTTGACTGGACTCTTCATCTTCGCTGTTGGTGCCGGTGTTGCCTATATGGGGGTAAGTGAGGGTGACTATCTGACGGGAATAAGAGGGATCGGTAAGGATTTCCTGATAGCCCGTCATCGACGTATTGAAAACCACTTCACCAACGGAACATCCCTCGGCGCCTATCGACACGCCTTTGAACACAGTTCCATCTTCCAGCACTAGCAATGCAGTGTGATTCAAGACAACCTCCAGTTATTTAGCTTTAAATTCAGCAATTTACCTGGGTGTTGCGGGTCCGGACGCTGTTTGAAACAGGGCTCAAACCCGGCAGATTTCTGGCAAATTGGGCGCATTCTACTTAAAAATGATCGCATTTCAACGTCTTTTCTCGTTTTAAATGCATCTAAATTCAATAAACAAGCAACATTACCCATTATCTATGCACTCAATCGCTTTGCAACCCCCTCCAGCAAAAGAAAAGCCAGAACCCGCGACAAAAGTGGCACCTTGTGCCGATCAAAGCACAAAAACCAACATTTAACCCTTTAAAAACAAGCAAATGTGATTTATAAAAAAAACTAACCAGACAGAAAAAGAGTCATTTAATGACAGATAAGTGACTTGCAAAAATAGAAAACGTTTTTCTTGTTTTGAATTTTTAGTCTTTTTTGTGACATGTGAAAAAATGCGACCGCAGGGGGTGTAGAGGCCCAATCTCGTTACGCTTTGATGACATTTGACAGAAGGGGGCCAGGCCACCGTTCTAGAAAGAGGTGGTTTGAATGGTTTGGATGAAAAAACGCGGCGTAATCACCATTTATACAAGAAAATACGAAAAACCCCGGCGAACCGGGGTTTGGCAAGGCAGTGGGTGCCCCTCGCAGGGGGAGCGATGACACCCAGAGCGTCAGGCAGCTTATTTCAGACTGAGTACATCCTGCATGTCGTAAAGACCGGCACCCTGCTGGCCAAGCCACTTGCCCGCGCGCACAGCGCCATTGGCGAAAGTGAGGCGGCTGGAGGCCTTGTGACTGATCTCCACCCGCTCGCCGATGTCGGCAAACATGACGGTGTGCTCCCCCACCAGATCGCCGGCACGAATGGTGGCAAAGCCGATGGTGTTGCGATCCCGCTCGCCGGTGATCCCTTCACGGCCATAGACGGCGCACTCCTTGAGATCGCGGCCCAGGGTTTTGGCCACCACTTCCCCCATGGAAAGCGCTGTGCCGGACGGTGCATCCACCTTGTGTCTGTGATGTCCTTCGATGATCTCGATGTCGGTGTAATCCCCCATCACCTTGGCGGCCTGCTCCAGCAGCTTGAACACCAGGTTGACGCCGACCGAGTAGTTGGAGGCGAAGACGATGCCGATCTGCTTGCCCGCCTCTTTCAGCGCCGCCTTGCCTGCGTCATCAAAACCTGTGGTGCCGATCACCATCTGCTTGTTGTGGGCCAGGGCAAAGGCCAGGTTGGCCAGGGTCACCTCGGGACGGGTGAAGTCGATGATGAGATCAAACTCATCCCGAACCTTGTCCAGGCTGTCGCTGATCATCACACCCAGCTTGCCCAGACCGTTGAGCTCACCGGCATCCAGCCCGATCACGGCAGAGCCAGGTCGCTCCAGCGCCGCCCCGACCACCACGCCCTCGGCGTTGGTGATGGCTTCCAGCAGCACCTTGCCCATACGACCATTACAGCCCATCACGGCCACACGGATCGGATTGTCCATCTCCACCCTCTCATCTGTTTTATGGAAAGAGACCGTTTTACCAGCCTGCGCCGGCTTTGAAAAGCCGTGAGACACCCTCTTCGGTTCGGGCGCGACGGTGAACCGCTCAAAATGGCTGATCCACCCCTTGCCATTCCAACCCCGCAGACTGGCGGTTTGGAGTTTGGCAGAGACGACGCCGTATGATAGGTTTACGCCGATAAAAAGCCGCAATTGACACCCGCAACTAGGAAGTAAACATATGAATACGGAATTGCTGTGCGTACTGGGCCTGCTGTCCCTCGGCCTTGTCACCCTTGTGGCGGCGCTGCTGTTTGGCGGGCCAGGCCCGGCGCCGGAGATGGCCAGTATCAGCAACCCCTTCAAAACCCTTGACTGGAGCGGCCTGCCGCCGCTCTCAAGATACCCGGCCCGTGACGGCGCGCAGTTGGGTTACCGACACTATGCCCCCGCAGGCAAGGATGTCAGGGGTAGCGTTGTGCTGGTTCATGGTTCCTCGGCCAGCAGCCAGAGCATGCACATACTGGCGAGCGCCTTCTCGCAAGCCGGTTATGGTGCCTACACCCTCGATATCCGCGGCCATGGCGAGTCGGGCCAGAGAGGCACGATAGCCTACATAGGGCAACTGGAAGACGATCTGGAAGATTTCGCCGCAGCAGTGGCTCCGAGCAAACCCGCCACCCTCGCAGGCTTCTCGTCAGGGGGTGGCTTTGTGCTGCGCGTCGCCGGTGGCTCACGGCAAGTCCTGTTTGACAACTACCTGCTCCTCTCTCCGTATCTGGGCCCCACTGCCGCCAACTACCGACCAAACAGCGGCGGCTGGGTGCGTGTCGGCCTTCCTCGCCTCATTGCCCTGAGCATCCTCAACGGTTTCCATATTTCAGCACTCAACCATCTGACGGTGCTGAACTTTGCGCTCAATGACGAAGCGAAAGCTCTCCTGACCCCCTCCTACTCATTCAACCTCGCCGCGAACTTCCAGCCAGAGCGCGACTACCGGCAGAATTTGCGCAATGTACAGCGCCCCTGCGCCGTGATCGCGGGCACCGATGACGAAGCGTTTAAAACCGACCAACTGGCACCCGAGTTAAGAGCGCTCGGCATTCCATGGCCCGTCACCCTGGTGCCGGGTATCAGCCACATTCCCCTGACTCTCGATAGCCACGCCCTGGCTGCAGCCGTTCAAGCAGTGGGGGAAATGGCGCAGTAACCGCGCCGCCCTCACCGAGTATCAAGGCCGCCTCATTGCCTGCAGACGCAGGTGCCATGCCCAGCACGCGCAAGGCGGCGTCGGCGGCCTACCCCAGACGCAGATAACCTGGATATTCAGTACCATCAGCCCGTCAGCCAAATGACATGTCTGTGAAAAGCGCCCTGCATGTCTCAAGTCAATGCCGAACAATTGACAGCATTGATTAATTTTTCCGAACATACTTTTGATATTTCAATGGCGTCAGAATTGACCGATAAAAAGCCCTATCCGTCTGGACGTCTATCTTGACCGAATGCCCCCGACTCACTACTGTAGGCGCCCCACAGCGGCAGGATGCCCGCCACGCTCATCCCATCAACCCGGGCTGGTGACGACAGGGAGGTCATGTTCAACCACAGAGGAATACATGATCCAGACCCAACCCAGCGCCAGAGCCCTGCTGCCTCTTCTGGTCTTTCTTGCTCTCTTTATCGGTACCGGCACCTGGCTCACCCTGCAAGGGGTGGAATTCGCCTTCTATCAACTGCCAGCCCCCGTGGCTGCACTGCCTGCCGTCATGCTGGCACTGACGCTGGGGAAAGAGGGGTTCAACAAGAACCTTGAAACCTTCTTCAAGGGGGTGGGTGACAGCAGCATAATGGCTATGTGCATCATCTATCTGCTGGCTGGCGCCTTCGCCACCGTGGCCAAGGCCACCGGTGGGGTCGATGCCACCGTGGCGCTCGGTCTGTCGCTGATCCCGGGCTGGTTCCTGCTGCCGGGCCTGTTCCTCATCTCTGCGTTTATTGCCACCGCCATGGGCACCTCCATGGGCACTATCGGCGCCGTGGCGCCGGTAGCGCTCGGCGTCGCCCAGGCAGCCGGTATCGACCCCGTGCTGATGGCGGGCACCATTCTCTCCGGCGCCATGTTCGGCGATAACCTCTCCATCATCTCGGACACCACCATAGCGGCGACCCGCAGCCAGGGCTGCGAAATGAAGGACAAGTTTCGCGAGAACATCAAGATTGCGGCCCCTGCCGCCATCGCAGTGATCCTGCTCTATCTGACCCTGGGTTCTGTGGGGGAAGCTCCCGCCACCACCGCCAGCGCGGACCTGTTCAAGGTGATGCCTTATCTGTTGATCCTGGTGCTGGCGCTCGCTGGCATGAACGTCTTCATGGTGCTGGGGATTGGCATTGTGGCCGCGGGCGCGGTTGGCATGATCAGCGGTTACCCGCTGGGCCAGTTCAGCAAGGATATCTATCAGGGCTTTACCGGCATGCAGGAGATCTTTTTGCTCTCCATGCTGATCGGCGGTCTCGGCGCCCTGATGGAACGCCAGGGCGGGCTGGCCTGGATCAGCGCCCGCATCAGCGCCCTGATTGCCCGCTTTACCCGCCAGCACGATGGCGAGCAGAACGAGAAGGCGGCCGAACTCGGCATCGCCGGCGTGGTGGGCTTGACCAACCTCTGCACCGCCAACAACACAGTGGCCATCATAGTGGCCAGCAAGGTAGCGCGGGAGCTGGCGGAGCATCACGGCGTCACCCCGCGCCGCGCCGCCTCCATGCTGGATATCTTCTCCTGCGTGGTACAAGGACTCATCCCCTGGGGCGCACAGGCGCTGCTGCTGGGCTCCATCTTCGCACTGTCGCCGCTGGCGGTGGTGAGTATGAGCTTCTATCCCATGGCCCTGGCACTGGCTGCGATAGTGGCTGTCTTCATCAAGCATCAGATGGGCAAGACATCGGACAAATAACCGGGACGGCTGCCGGACCGGGCATTGCACCCGGCCTGGCAGCCCATCCCCACCGGGTTTGTCGCTCTGTTCATCCCTCGCAAGCCTTGTTAAGGTAACCGGGCCTTTGCGGCCAACTCCCTGCTCAACCCAGGTGCACAATACAGGAGCCCCCATGCCGGATACCCAACCCGAGCAAGCCCATGAGCGGCAAACCCTGCGCCAGCTCATTCGTCTGCGCAGAAAAAGCCTGAACCAGGCCGAGCAGCAGGAGGCAGCCCAGCAGCTGGTTGCCCAGTTCAAGCAGCACAGCGAGATCCTGGCCGCCAGACGCATTGCCCTCTACCTGGCCAACGATGGCGAACTCAACCCCCTGCCCGCCATCCACTGGCTCTGGGCCCAGCAAAAAGAGGTCTATCTGCCGGTGCTGCACCCCTTCACCCCGGGTCACCTGCTCTTCTTGCGCTACACAGCCACCAGCCCCATGACCCGCAATCGCTACGGCATCGCCGAGCCTGAGCTGGATATGTCCCAGGTGGTGCCTCATAGCACCCTGGACCTTATCTGTACCCCGCTGGTGGCATTCGATGCCGAGGGCAACCGGCTCGGTATGGGGGGCGGCTATTACGATCGCACCCTCGCCTGCTGGCACGAACACAGGCTGGGCCCCAAGCCGCTGGGTCTCGCCCATGACTGCCAACAGGTGGATGCAGTGCCACAGGAGCAGTGGGACGTGCCGCTACCGCAGATCATCACCCCGAGCCGCTGCTGGCAATTTGCATGACCGCACAGGCAGTCGGCCTGTGCCGACTGCCTGTGACAGCCCCCGTTGGCTGTGCTGCCGTCTCTGTTTTTTTGCCATCCCCCCTCTCAGTACCACCCCCTTTTCGTGCCCGCCACGCCAGATGCCATCCAGAAGGCTCAATAAACAGGCAAACGATTTACATCTTGGTTTTTTTGGACCGGAACGTGACCTCTGTAGTCGCTCTGGGGGGGATGCTTGGATATAATGCGCCCGCTTTTTCCCAGAGGATCGATCATGACTCAAGATGAAATGAAGAAGGCGGCTGGTTGGGCTGCGCTCAAATACGTGGTGCCCGGTACCATAGTCGGGGTAGGCACAGGCTCTACCGTCAACCACTTTATCGATGCGCTGGCGACCATGAAGGACCAGATTGAAGGGGCAGTATCCAGCTCAATCGCCTCCACCGAGCGCCTCAAAGCCTTGGGTATCAATGTCTATGACCTCAACGATATCGATGCCCTCTCCGTCTACGTGGATGGCGCCGACGAGATCAATGCCACCCGCGACATGATCAAGGGCGGTGGCGCGGCCCTGACCCGCGAGAAGATAGTGGCAGCCGTGGCTGACAAGTTCATCTGCATCATCGACAACACCAAAACCGTGGACGTGCTGGGCCAGTTCCCGCTGCCGGTAGAGGTGATCCCCATGGCCCGTGAATACGTGGCCCGCGAGATCCGCAAATTGGGTGGCAACCCCGAGTGGCGCAAAGGTGTGGTCACCGACAACGGCAACATCATACTGGATGTCAAGGGCATGGCCATCAAGGATGCCAAGGCGCTGGAAGTACAGCTCAATGGCATAGTGGGCGTGGTCACCAACGGCCTGTTTGCCCACCGTGGCGCGGACGTGGTACTGATCGGCACACCTGACGGGGTCATCACCCAATAAGGCCACCTCGACAACATCATTGCTCTGCAAATCGACGACGGCGCCTGATGGCGCCGTTTTCATTTATCACTCAATGAGTTGCAAACTGTGGTTTACAACTATCGTTGAAAACTTCAAAGAATTTGACTTTCGTCACAAATATTCCCTCTCACAATCGTTTTTGCTACTTTACGGTTTTCTTCACAGACCATATCTGCACTCATTCTTTGCATACATAGAGGGATCGTCATGACTGCCAAGTTTTCGCTGGACAAGGATAAGATCAAGGTACTGCTGCTGGAGGGAGTGCATCCCAACACGGTAGAGACCTTTCGTGCCGCAGGTTATACCAGCGTGGAGTACCTCAAGACCTCCCTGTCGGAAGAGGATCTGATCGAGCGCATTCGTGATGTGCATTTCGTGGGCCTGCGCTCGCGCACCCAGCTCACCGAGAAGGTGCTGGATGCCGCAAGCAAGCTGGTCGCCATCGGCTGCTTCTGCATCGGCACCAACCAGGTTGATCTCGACGCCGCCCACCTGCGTGGCATCCCCGTCTTCAACGCCCCCTTTTCCAATACCCGTTCCGTTGCAGAGCTGGTGCTGGGCGAGATACTGCTGCTGCTGCGCGGCATCCCGGAGAAAAACGCCAAGTGCCATCGCGGCGTGTGGGAAAAACTGGCCAATCGCTCGGTGGAAGCCCGTGGCAAGAAGCTCGGCATCATAGGCTACGGCCATATCGGTACCCAGCTTGGCATCATAGCCGAGAGCATCGGCATGAAGGTCTACTACTACGACATCGAGAACAAGCTCTCCCTGGGCAACGCCATCCAGGTTCCGAGCATGGTCGAACTGCTCAACATGTCCGATGTCATCAGCCTGCACGTGCCGGAGACCGCCTCCACCAAGAACATGATCGGCGCCGAGCAGCTGCGCATGATGAAACCGGGCGCCATCTTCATCAACGCCGCCCGCGGTACCGTGGTGGATATCGATGCCCTGGCCGACGTCATCAAGAGCGGTCATGTCTCCGGTGCCGCCATCGACGTCTTCCCGGTTGAGCCCAAGTCCAACGACGAAGAGTTCCTGAGCCCGCTGCGCGGGTTGGACAACGTGATCCTCACCCCCCATATCGGTGGCACCACTCAGGAAGCCCAGGAGAACATTGGTCTGGAAGTGGCCAACAAGCTGGTCAAGTATTCTGACAACGGCTCCACCCTCTCCGCCGTCAACTTCCCGGAAGTGTCGCTGCCGGGGCACAAGGGCTCCAGCCGCCTGCTGCACATTCACCGCAACCAGCCGGGCGTCATGAACAAGATCAACCAGATCTTCGCCGAAGAGGGGATCAACATCGCCGGTCAGTACCTGCAAACCAGCAGCCATATCGGTTATGTGGTGATCGACGTGGAGACAGAGCACAGCGAGAAGGCGCTCGCCAAGCTCAAGGAGATCAACGGCACCATACGTGCGCGGATCCTGCATTGAGCCGTCGGGCTATGCCGCCAAGCAACTAACCCAACCGACAAAACGCAGTAAACAAGAAACCCGCCGAATGGCGGGTTTCTTTATGGCCGGGTACTGTGGTCCAGTGACCAAAGAGCGTCGGTTCGATTGGCACAGCGTAATCGGACGCCCCTGTCTCTTCGCCACGAGAAAGGTTGCTGTCGCAACCTACCACCAGCCCAGCTGGGTTATGCCCCGCCGGGCTTTTCTTGGTACCGAAAATGCTACCACCAGCCGAGCAGGTTGCGCCCTACCAGAGCGCCCCACACCAGGGCGTTGAGCGCCAGGGCGATAAAGACGGCGGCGGAGCCAAGATCCTTGGCGCGGCCCGACAGCTCGTGATGCTCCGAGCCCACCCTGTCTACCACTGCCTCGATGGCGGAGTTGAGCACCTCGACGATCACCACCAGCCAGCTGATGCTCACCAGCAGCAGGATCTGGTTGAGGGAATCCCCGAGCCAGAAGGCCAACGGCATCAGCAGCAGGATCAACATCAGCTCCTGTCTAAAGGCCGCCTCGTTGACCCAGGCTGACTTGAGCCCCTTCATGCTGTAACCGGTTGCGTTGATGATGCGGGTAACCCCGGTTGCTCCTGGCTTTGCCACGCTATCTACCTCATTTGGCGTCGTTTTGGGGTTCACATCCTATCAGAGCCCCTCGAGGTTTCCATCAGGGGCATTTTGCTTTATTTTATCCCCTTGCAATTTCGGCACGCGGTCAACGCTACAGCCCACGCCACCCACTCGAGAATTGAGTCGTATGTCCATTCACACCGATGAATTGCGCACCCGTCGCCTGGAGTCCCTGATCACTCCAAGCGAGCTCGCGCACGCCTTCCCGTTAAACGACACCGTTGCCCAGAACCTGCTGGATGCCCGCCGCGAAGTGGAAGCCATTCTGGCCGGTGAGGATCAGCGCCTGCTGGTCATCGTCGGCCCCTGCTCCATCCATGATCCGGCCGCCGCCCACGAGTATGCCCGTCGCCTCAATGCCCTGCGCGAGCAGTACAAAGAGAGCCTCTGCATCGTAATGCGCACCTACTTCGAAAAGCCGCGCACTATCGTCGGCTGGAAGGGACTCATCAATGATCCGCGCCTCGATGGCAGCTTCGATGTCAACGAAGGGCTGAAACTGGCCCGCAAGCTGCTGGTCGACATCAACGAGATCGGCATGCCCACCGCCACCGAGTTTCTCGATATGGTGACCGGTCAGTACATCAGCGATCTCATCACCTGGGGTGCCATAGGCGCCCGCACCACCGAATCCCAGGTACACCGCGAGATGGCCTCCGCCCTCTCCTGTCCGGTCGGCTTCAAGAACGGCACCGACGGCAACACCCGCATCGCCATCGATGCGGTGCGCGCAGCCCGCCACAGCCACATCTTCTATTCCCCGGACAAGGACGGCAAGATGACCATCTACCGCACCGCCGGCAACCCCTATGGCCACGTGATCCTTCGTGGCGGCCACAGACCCAACTACGATACCGCCAGCATCGACGAGGCGTGCGAAGCCTTGGCCGACGTGAGCCTGCCGGAGCGCCTGGTGGTGGATTTCAGCCACGGCAACAGCATGAAGGATCACCGCCGTCAGCTGCTGGTGGCCCAGGACATCTGCGATCAGCTACGCCGCGGCCGTACCGGCATCGCCGGCATCATGGCCGAGAGCTTCCTGGTGGAAGGTCGTCAGGATGTAGAGAACGGCTGCGCTGCCACCTTCGGCCAGAGCATCACGGATGCCTGCCTGTCGTGGAGCGACACAGAGACGCTGCTGGCCATGCTGGCAGAGGCCGCCCAGGTACGCCTAAGCAAACAGGCTTGAACTGCGAATAAAACCAAAGGGGCCGGTATTGTTGATACCGGCCCCTTCTTCTTGCAGTCGGTCGATTACGCTTCGCTAATCGACCCTACACGCGCACTCTTTCCTCTATACCCCGCTTACAAACTGGGCATAAACCAGACCCGACCGGCCGCCTCAATGCGGTCGGTCTTGATCTGGAACACCCGCTCCAGCAAGGCTTCGTCGATGACATCGACGCCCCCCTCGCTCACCACGCGCCCCTGTTGCAGACAGAGGATCCGATCCGCCCAGTCGATGGCCAAATTGATGTCGTGGATGGCGAGCACCACCAGCAGCCCCTGCCGTGCCAACGATTTCAGCAGCCGCAACAGCGCCAGCTGATGGTGCAGATCCAGCCCCGCCAGCGGTTCGTCCAGCAGCAAGACTCGCCCCGCCGGATTGAGGCCGGGCCACACCTGCAGCAAGGTACGGGCAATCAGCACCCGCTGTTGCTCCCCACCGGAGAGGCGACTGAAGTCCCGCGCCAGTAGCGAGCTCAGCTCCAGTGCATCGCACAGGGCGTCGACGGCGTCGTTCTGGGCCTGCTTCACATCGCCCGGTTGCCTGACCTGCACCCGTTCATCCAGCCCTATGGCCAGCACCTGAAACACAGGAATATGAAACAGCTGGGGCTGGCGCTGGGGCAGCATGGCGCGACGCTGGGCCAACTCCGGCCAGCTCAGCTCGCGGATCGCCACCCCGCCAAGCCGCACTGTGCCCGCGGCGGGCAAAATACCGGCCAGGGCGCCAAGCAGGGTGGATTTGCCGCTGCCGTTGGGTCCGAGCAGGGCCACCAGCTGACCACCCTGCCAATCGAGATCCAGCGCAGCCAGTCGCTCCGGGATGGCAAGGGCTCGCGCCTCGATCAGGGAGGCTGACTCAAGCGAAGAGGGATCAGCGGGCAGCATCGGCATCTTGCCTCAACAGCAGGTAGACAACTTGAGCATGTCGGCATTCTGGCCGGTATTTATGCGGTAGCATTGGCATCTTGCCTCAGCAGCAGATAGATGAAGAGCGGTGCGCCGACCGAGGCGGTGATGACACCGATGGGCAGCTCACCGGCGCTTAATGCAGAGCGTGCAACCAGATCGGCCCCCAGCAGCAGGGCACCGCCCCCCAACGCAGAGGCGGGCAACAGGAAGCGTTGATCGCTGCCGCCACACAGACGCAGCAGATGGGGCACCACCAGCCCGACAAAACCGATGACACCACATAGCGACACGGCAATGCCGGTGAGCAGACAGACCGCCAACACCAGTCGCACCCGCATCCTGTCCACGTCCAGCCCCATCAGACGGGCCTGGGTCTCCCCCAGCAACAGTTGCTGCAAGGCCCTGCCCTGCCAGCAAAGCCAGCCGAGGGTCAGCGGCAGCACCAGCCACCACCAGGCCAGTTGCTGGCTGCCATAGGAGAGGCTGCCCATCATCCAGAACATGTATTCGCGCAGAGAGCCGTCATCGGCAAAGTACATCAGCCAGGTCATGGCCGCATTGGTGAGGATGCCGATGGCGACCCCGAACAGTAGCAGACGGGTATGGCCGAGCCTGGCCCGACGCGCCAGCCGAATGAGCAGCATGGTCACCGCCAGGGCGCCACCAAACGCTGCCAGCGACAAGCCCCAGCCCGGCAGATAGATATCGAGGGACTTGGCCACGGCCATCGCCACCATGGCGGCGAGGCCAGCACCGCTCGACACGCCGAGCAGGCCGGGTTCGGCCACCGGGTTGTGCAGCATCACCTGCAGCACGGTGCCGCCGCAGGCGAGCGCCGCCCCCGCCAGCAGGGCCAGCAAGGCACGGGGCAACCGCAATTCCAGCAGGATGCGTTGTTCAAGATCGCCCATGGGCTGCCAGGGCAGCAGCATGAATTCGCCCCAGATAAGAGAGAAGAAAAAGAGCAGCAGGGTCAGCAGCGTCAGGCAAAACAACCAGCCCCGCTGCCAGCGTTGCTGGCGGGCGAGCAAAGAGAGATACACAGAAGCTCCCCGAACGTGTACAAGGCCCGGCGCCGATGCTGTATTGACCAGCCCGATGCACAAGGATGAAAAGGGCATGATAACAGTGCGTTACCACCCAAGGTCAAGGCTGGTAAGGTTTGGCAAGGGCTCCTATCTCGCCGCTCGCCACCATCTCCTGCAACGCCAGCGCCAGCGGCTGCCGCAGGGCGTGGTGAGGGGAGCGCTTGCTCATGCCCAGATAGAGCATGACCGGCTTGGGTGGCAGATAGGCCGCCTTGATGAGCCCGGCCTCATTGTGCTGGCTCAGGGCATAATCCACCTGGCAATCCGTGCCTATCATCAGCGATAAATGGCCCCGCTGCACCATGCGCAGCAGTTGATCCTCGGTGGGTACGCCGTGCTTGTCGAGCCTGTTGTCCGAATCAAACGGCTCGAAGTAGGCGGAGTTGAGCACATGACCGACCTTGCGTCCCTGCAGGTCGGCATAGGTGTTAAGAGACGACACCACGGCGCCCTTGCCATAGAAGGCAGAACCGCACTGGTAGTAGGCGGGTTGCAGATAATCGATGAACTGTGCCCTGTCCGGCGTCATCGCCACCCCTATCATGAGATCAACCTGACCGGTCTGCATCTGCTTGAGGGCCCGTCCCCAGGGGACCCGCTTCACCTCGAACTGTATGCCGCTACGGCTCTGCAGCCGCTGCAGAATATCCATGTCCAACCCGCGAAACTGACCATCCGGTTGCAAGACTCGAAACGGTGGCCAGACATCGGTGGCTACCGTCAGGGTTGGTGCACCCTGTGCCTGGCAGGCCAGCAGCAGGCCAAACACTCCCCAGCCTCTCTTCCCCATCCCCTGATCCCTGTGTCACCCACCCTTGATGGGTTAAAAATACCCTGCCGTGCCACTTATGGAAACCCGGGGTTCAGGGATAAAATGCGCCGGACTTTCAAGGAGAACCCAATGAACCCGATTTTCGCCAGTATCGGTCTGCTCTTGTGCAGCAACGTCTTCATGACTTTCGCCTGGTATGCCCACCTCAAGAGCATGAACCACAAACCCTGGATCATCGCCGCTCTGGTGAGCTGGGGCATAGCCCTGTTCGAATACCTGTTGCAAGTGCCCGCCAACCGTATCGGCCATACAGTGATGAGCGTTGGCCAGCTCAAGATACTGCAAGAGGTGATCACCCTTACCGTGTTTGTCCCCTTCTCGGTCTTCTATTTGAAAGAGGATCTGAAGTGGGATTACCTCTGGGCCGGCCTTTGCATCATGGGCGCGGTGTTTTTTGTGTTTCGCGAGAAACTCACCGGTGCCTGAGGCTGTACACTCAATAACATCCCAAGTAACGGCATCTCCTTGATAGACGAGGCAAAACCATGGAATTGCGAGACATGCTACAGATCCTGGCCAAGCAGGACGGCTCAGACCTCTATCTGTCGACCGGCGCCCCTCCCTGTGCCAAGTTCAACGGTGGGCTGCGCCCCCTGTCCGAGACGTCGCTCGAACCGGGTGAAGTAGCCAAGATCGCCGCCGACATCATGGATGGCGAGCAGAAGCAGCAGTTCGAGCGGGAGCTGGAGATGAACCTCGCCATCTCCCTGCCCCAGATAGGCCGTTTTCGGATCAACATCTTCAAGCAGCGCAATGAAGTCTCCCTGGTGGCCCGCAACATCAAGACAGAGATCCCCCGCTTTGAAGATCTCAAACTGCCCCCCGTGCTGCTCGACACCATAATGGAGAAACGGGGCCTGGTGCTGTTTGTGGGCGGAACAGGCTCGGGCAAATCCACGTCGCTGGCGGCCCTCATCGACCATCGCAACCGCAACAGCGGCGGCCACATCATCACCATCGAGGATCCGGTGGAGTTCGTCCATCGTCACCGCAAGAGCATCATCAACCAGCGGGAGGTGGGGGTAGATACCCGCAGCTTCCACGCCGCGCTCAAGAACACCCTGCGCCAGGCACCGGATGTGATCCTCATCGGTGAAATTCGCGATCGCGAGACCATGGAACATGCCCTTGCCTTCTCCGAGACCGGGCATCTGGCCATCTCCACCCTGCACGCCAACAATGCCAACCAGGCGCTGGATCGCATCATCAACTTCTTCCCGGAAGAGCGCCGGCCACAGTTGCTCAACGATCTTGGCAACAACCTCAAGGCATTTGTCTCCCAGCGACTGGTGAAAACCACAGACGGTGGCCGCCGGGCGGCGGTGGAGATCATGCTGGGCACCCACACCATCCGCGACATGATCAAACGCGGCGAATTTGGCAGCCTGAAAGAGGTAATGGAGAAATCCAGAGCGCTCGGCATGGTCACCTTCGACACCGCCCTGTTCGATCTGGTGGTGGAAGGAGTGATAGAGGAGGAAGAGGCGGTGAAAAACGCCGACTCGGCCAACAACCTGCGCCTCAAGATCAAGCTGTGGAAAGAGAAGGGCCAGATCGCCAACAGTGCGGATGCCACCGGCTGGAGTCTGGAGCCCACCAAGGATGAAAGTAACGATCCCTTCTAGTCCGCCCCCTGCCCCATTCCCCTTGAACCGTCATCCGCCATGGCAGATGACGGTTCAAAAAAACGCCAGTCACTCATCCTTGTCTTAGCCCCCGCCTCTTCTCGCCATGTTGCTATCTGGTTAACTCCCGTCCCCCGGCCATGGCGTTTGCTCACATAAATGACAAAAAAATCAATGTGAGCCCCCTGCTTGCAAAAAATGTCGCTGAAAGCCCTTTCATACAGGCCTCAAAGGAGGCAGTATCAAGAGATTCTATCAACAAAGGGGTATTCAATGTTGTTACAACCTGCCAATACAGCAAAATCCAGACAATTGCTGAACGAGACCATGGCCTTGGTTCTCGCAGGAGGGCGGGGCAGTCGCCTCAAGCAGTTGACGGACAACAGGGCGAAACCGGCAGTTCATTTTGGCGGTAAATTCCGCATCATCGACTTCGTACTCTCCAATTGCATCAACTCGGGGATCCGCCGGGTCGGCGTGGTCACCCAATACAAATCCCACAGCCTGCTGCGCCATCTGCAATCGGGCTGGTCATTCCTGCGCTACCAGATGAACGAATTCATCGACCTGCTGCCTGCCCAACAAAGGGTGGACGAGGTCAACTGGTATCGCGGCACTGCCGATGCCGTGTATCAGAATCTGGATATCATTCGCGATCACGCCCCCAAATACGTGGTGGTGCTGGCGGGGGATCACATCTACAAGATGGATTACGCCGCCATGCTGCTCGATCACGTCAACATGGGGGCCAAGGTCACAGTGGCCTGCATCGAGGTGCCGCGCATAGAGGCCAGCGCCTTTGGGGTGATGGCGGTGGATGAGGATCGCAAGATCAACGCCTTCGTCGAGAAGCCGGCCAATCCGCCCGCCATGCCAGGCAAGGCCGACATGGCGCTGGCCTCAATGGGGGTCTACATCTTCGAAGCCGAGTATCTCTACCAGTTGCTGGAAGAGGATCTGGCCAACCAGGATTCCCACCACGATTTCGGCATGGACGTGATCCCGCGGGTGGTCAAGGAGGGATCCGCCTACGCCCATCCGTTCAGCATGTCCTGCGTCGGCTGCTGCCCGCAAAAACGCCCCTACTGGCGTGATGTGGGGACTGTGGATTCGTTCTGGGAAGCGAACATGGATCTCGCCTCCGTCACTCCCGAGCTCGATATCTATGATCAGGAGTGGCCCATCTGGACCAGCCAGACCATGACCCCACCCGCCAAGTTCGTGCAGGACAGAAACGGCCAGCACGGCATGACCATCAACTCCATGTTCTCCGGTGGCACCATCGTCAGCGGCTCCTTCATCGTGAGTTCGGTGCTGTTCACCAATGTGCGCGTGCACTCCTTCTGCACCCTGGATCAGGCGGTGATCTTCCCCGGGGTCGAGATAGGTGCCGGTTGTCGCCTGCGCCGTGTGGTGGTCGACAAGGGTTGCATACTGCCCGAAGGGCTGGTGGTGGGGGAAAACGCCTGTGAAGATGCCCGCCGCTTCCACCGCTCCGAGCAGGGCATAGTGCTGGTCACCAAAGAGATGCTGGCCAAGCTATAAGCGAGTTGGTACACAGCAGCCACTGAACAAGGGGGCTCGACCGGCCCCCTTGTTTACATTTGCTTACGGCTCGTCCCTTGCCTGTCAGCCCCTCGGGCATGCTACTCTGCCGACACTTCTGCCTTTGCCTTATGATGGAACTGCACATGAAAAAACTGGACGTCGCCCGCCTTGCCAGTCTCGCCACCGAGGCCGCCCACTCCCCGCGCCAGCGCATGAATCACAATCTGCACGACCAGCTGGCCGACCCCATCCAGCGGCTGGCCATTGCCATGGAGCCAGGCACCTACATTCGCCCCCATCGCCATCTGCAGACCTGGGAGCTGCTCACCGCCCTGTGCGGGCGCTTCGTGGTGCTCAACTTTGACGATGAAGGCACAGTGGTTGCTCGTGGCGTACTGGGGGAAGAGACCTCGGTACTGGAGACCCCGGTCGCCACCTGGCATGCGGTGCTCTCCCTCGATCCTCGCGCCGTCATCTTCGAGGTGAAGCACGGCCCCTACGCCCCTTTCCGGGAGGAAGACTTTGCCCCCTGGTCACCGGCCGTGGATGACATCGAGGGCCAGCAGGCCCTGATGGCCTGGTATCACCACGCCGACGTGGGCCAGCGCTGGCCCGGGCGTTAACGCCCGAGCCTAATTTTTAGAACACAGCATAGGCGGCCAGCCGCAGAAACAACAAGACCCGCCGATGGCGGGTCTTGTTTATTGCATGATTGGATGAGGGACCCGACAAGCGCGCTAGCGCTTTTGTACCAAACCAATCTGGCCGGGTTCACACCACTCGAACATCACCTCCTGGCTCTTGCCGCAGCAGCTGCCACCGCACACCTGAGTCTCCCGCTTGGCCACTCGGCCCTTGCGCATCCAGACGCCGAGCATGGCCTCCACCGCATCTTCCGAGGTATGGAAGTGGCGCGCCAGATCCCGCAGACTCACCTTGCGCTGCACGGCGAGATAATCCCCCAGCTCTCGCAGTATCATAAGGCCACCACCTTGCGGGCGACTATGTCACCGTGACGGCGGCCCAGCCACCAGAGCAGCAGCAGGGAGAGACCATAGCTGCCAATCCAGAACAGGCTCTGCTCGGGGTGAGCGGCAAAGGTGGCCGCCTGATAGAAGACGGTGGCACACAGGAAGGCGGTGTAGTTGCACCAGGCGGCGGTCAGCAGCGCCCACTGGCGACCGGTTTCCCGCACCAGCGCGCCCATGGCGGCGGCGCAAGGCATGTAGAGCAGCACAAACAACAGGTAGGCAAAGGCACCGGCCGCGCCGTCGAAGTGAGTCTGCATGTTGCCGTAGGTGGACACGTCCACTTCCTGAGCTTCGGCGGCGGCTTGTCTGTCATCGAGCTCACCGACGGAGATCCCCATGGGATCGCTCGGGTTGATCTCCGCCAGATTGGCGGCAACGGCGGCGATGGCCTCGTGGAAGCTGGCAACGAGGGAGTATTCACTCTCCTCCCCATCACCGGAACCGCCGGCATAGAGGCTGTTGAGGGTACCGACCACCGCCTCTTTGGCGAAGATGCCGGTCACTATGCCGACCGTGGCCTGCCAGTTGTCATCGCGCACACCTATGGGGTGCAGCACAGGGGTGACCGCCTGACTGACCTTGCTCAGCACCGAGCTCTCCTGATCCTGGTGGCCAAAGCTGCCATCAGTCCCCAGCGAGTTGAGTACGCTCAGCACGGCAACCACCAGCACTATGGTTTTACCGGCACCGAACACGAAGGATTTGAGTTTCTGCCAGGTCTTGATCCCCACGTTGATGGGGCGCGGCCACTCGTAATCGGGCATCTCCATCAGCATGGAATCACTCTTGCCCGGCAGCAGAGTGCTGCGCAGCAAGAGGCCGGTGAGCACGGCCACCAGAATGCCGACGAGATAGAGACCGAACACCAGGTTCTGACCGGATTCGGGGAAGAAGGCCACCGCGAACAGGGCATAGACCGGCAGGCGGGCACCACACGACATGAAGGGCGCCATGGCCGAGGTCATCAGCCGCTCGCGCTCCGAATTGAGGGTGCGAGTCGCCATCACGGAGGGAACCGTACAGCCAAAGCCCATCAGCATGGGCACGAACGCCTTGCCCGGCAAGCCGAGGCGGCGCATCAGGGCATCCACCACGAAGGCCGCCCGCGCCAGATAGCCTGAGCTCTCCAGCACAGCCAGGAACAGGTAGAGACAGCCGATCACGGGGATAAAGGTAGCGACCGTCTGCAAACCGACCCCGAAGCCGCCCGCCAGTATGGCGCCAACCCACTCGGGGGCATTGACCAGCCCCAGCAGGTGATGTACCCCGTCCACAAACAGGGCGCCGCCCATGATGTCGAAGAAGTCGATGAAGGCGCTGCCCACATTGATGGCAAACAGGAACATCAGGTACATCATCAGCAGGAAGAAGGGGATGCCGACCCAGCGATTGAGCAGTACCCGATCCAGCCATTCACTCTGGGCAACGGTGAGTTTGCCCTTTTGCTGGCACGCCTGGCTGGTCCACTGATGAATGTGGCCATAGCGGATATCCGCCAGTTGCAGATCTATGTCCTGAGCATGGTGCGCACGGGCAACCACATTGGTAGCGGCGGCCTGTTGCCCCGCCTGCAGGGTTTCCTGCATCGCCTCATCCTCTTCCAGCAGGCGCAAGGCGCGGCCACGGGCGGTGAGGTGATGGGGGGCGAGCAGTGTCTCCAGCTCCGCCAAGTCTTTCTCAAGAGTGCTGCCGTAATCGAGTATCAGCGCCGGCTGGGGCTTGCCGATAAACTGCTGGATCTGGTGCTTGAAGGCGGCGACCTGCTGGCGATTGTGGGCCGACAGGGGCACCACAGGGCAACCGAGCGCCTTGGCGAGCAGGGCTTCATCTATGGTCACCCGTCGCTTTTGCAGGATATCCATCTTGTTGAGCACCACTACCATGGGCAGCCCCAGCTCGCGCAGTTGCAGCGTGAGGTAGAGGGAACGTTCCAGGTTGGCGGCATCGATGACGTTGAGCAGCAGGTCCGGTTGCTGACCCTGCACGAAGCGGCTGGCGATCTGCTCGTCCAGGCTCCCTTCCTGATTGGCCAGGCTGTAGATGCCAGGCAGGTCCATCAGCTTGTAGTCATGTCCCTGGGCAGAAAACTCGCCCATCTTCTTGTCGACTGTCACGCCACTCCAGTTGCCCACCTGCTGGCGGGCACCGGTCAGGGCGTTGAACAGTGAGGTCTTGCCGCTATTGGGGTTGCCGACGGTCACGAGGGAGTAGTTCATACCAGTTCAACCTCGATTTGCAGGGCAAGGCTTTTTTGCATGGAGAGACAGATCCCCTGGCACTGGATCTGGAGCGGGTCACCCAGCGGGGCCGCGCGCAGGAAGAGGACTTCGGTCTGTGGCAGCAGGCCCATCACCATCAGTTTGCGCCGCAATGTACGTTCAAGATGGTTCATGTGCTTGATGCGAGCACTCTGTCCCGGTGACAACTGCGCGAGTACCATGACTGACTCCTGAAGTTAAACAATAATAATTCGCTTTTACTCGGGGCATTATAATCCGTGTTTCCCGCGCTGATTTGAGTAAAATCAAACTCCGCTTAGCTAACTCACAAATAACTGCCATGAGTCACGACAACAACAGCCACCTGGTTTACAGCACGGATGGCGGTATGATCAAGGAACAAACCCAGCCCCAATCCGCCTCCCCTTTTCCGCAGGATGGTACTGTGCGCATCCGGCGCGAGACCAAAGGGCGCAAGGGCGCCGGCGTCATCACCATCCACGGTGTACCGGCGGAACAGCAGAAAACCATCGCCACTCTGCTCAAGAAGAAATGCGGCACCGGCGGCGGGTTGAAAGAGGGGATCATCGAGATCCAGGGGGATAAACGGGACCTGATCAAGACCGAGCTGGAGAAAGCCGGTTTCAGCGTCAAGCTGGTCGGTGGTTGAGTCGCTTGTCTCGCGGATGGTTTTTCCCTAGAATGCCCGCTCCCATCGAGGGGGAGTAGTCTCGCAGCCCGACCCCAAACCGGTTTGCGACCCTGATCAACATGCTTGGTGCCAACTCACCATGGTCAGGGTGATCCATCTAATACGTGGATTTGACAAGACCTTTGACGGGCCAGTGCCAATACCGGGGACGGATGGCGCAGGCTTGTCTCAGGTATAACAATTCCGTCCCCCGGTCATTTTTATGGAAGCCTTGTTAACCTCAACCCTGAGCGTGGCTATCGCCGAGATCGGCGACAAGACCCAGCTGCTGGCGTTGCTGCTCATCTGCCGTTTTCGCAAGCCCTGGCCCATCATAGCCGGCATGCTGGCGGCGACCCTGCTCAACCACGCCGGCGCCGCCTGGCTTGGCGAGTTCATCAGCCGCTGGCTGGACCCCAAAGTGATGACCTGGCTGGTCGCAGGCTCCTTCATTGCGATGGCAGCCTGGATCCTGGTACCTGACAAGCTGGATGACGAAGAGAGCCCGCTCGACAAGTTCGGCCCCTTCATGGCCACCTTCGTGCTGTTCTTCATCGCCGAGATCGGTGACAAGACCCAGATAGCCACTGTGCTGCTGGCGGCCAAGTATGACTCGCTGACGCAAGTCATCGCCGGTACCACCCTCGGCATGATGCTGGCCAACGTGCCCGTGGTACTGCTCGGCAAGCTGGGCGCCGACAAGCTGCCGCTCAAGGGGATCCGCATCGCCTGCGCCATCCTGTTTGCAGGGCTGGGGGTGAGTACTCTCATCTTCGCCTGACAAACCGCCGTCATGACCAGAAGGCGGCGAGGCAAGCGTGAGCACTTGCCTACCCCGCTCCCATGCCGGCCTCGATGTCGTGCCATCACAAGCCAGCCCCGCCTCTATTCAACCAGGCGGGGCTTTTTGTTACCTGACATTTGTTACCTGCCATCATACGGAGACGCAGCCTGCTGTCGCCCACGCACAGACAGGGAGTGTCCCGCAGTGCCAAGACAGTGGCATAATGCGGCAAACCTCCATGGAGCATCCCATGCACTTCACCTCAAGACAGACGCTGCTCGACTGGGTCAGACGCGGACGCCTCGCCCAGACGCACCTGCCCGCCGCCCTCGCCCTGTGCGACTTGCCCCCTGCCAGTGCCCGCTGGCAATGGTTGTTTGATCGCCTGCTGCTCTGGCTCGGCAGTCTCTGCCTCGGCGCCGGTCTGGTGTTCTTCGTCGCCTTCAACTGGCAGGAGCTGGGCCGTGTCTCTCGCCTCGCCTTGCTGGAGCTGCCCCTGCTCGCCATGCTGGTGCTGCTGTGGCGAAAACCCATGACAGACACGCCCCGCCAGGCACTGCTGCTGGCCATGGCGCTCAATATTGGCGCCCTGCTGGCCCTGGTGGGTCAGACCTACCAGACGGGTGCCGATCCCTGGCAGTTGTTCGCCACCTGGGCCCTGATGCTGCTACCGCTGGCGGCGCTTGGCCAGAGCCCCCTGCTGTGGACCACTAGCTGGCTGCTCGGTCAGCTGGCGCTGATGCTCTACTGGCGACTCGGCCTGTTCAGCTTCTTTTTTGGCTTCGATGAAGAGGGGCTGGGCTGGTGTCTGACCCTGCTCAACGCCGCCTTGTGGGGCGCCCTCTTGCTGGCCCCCACCCGCCTCAAGCTGATGCCCGCCTGGCTACCCGGGCTCGCCGCGGGTTTGGGGGTCACACTGCTGACCCTGCTGGCACTCTTTGATGCCGCCTCCCCCTGGGTATGGCCCGCCTGGCTGGGCTGGCTCGCCGCCGCCTACGCCCTCTGGCACCACAAATTTATCGCCGGGCTCGCCATGGGGTGCCTGAGCCTCATCGCCGTTATCCTGACAGCCCTTGGCAAGTGGATGGATCCCGACGTGGACGGCTTCCTGCTGCTGAGCCTGATCGCCATCGGCCTCTCGGTCGCCGCCAGCCGCTGGCTGCAACAACAACGGAGGTCCCATGCATAAGCAAGGTATCTGGCAAGCCCGTCAAAAGGAGGCAACATGGCTGATCTGACCCCCTGGCAACGGCTGCAACAGGCTGATCTGGTGGAAGGGGAAGCCCCCCATGATACCCAACCTCACTGGTCCAGCCGCTTTCTGCTCGGCATGGTGGGCTGGGTTGCCGCTCTCTTCCTGCTGTTTTTCCTGTTCATGTCCTTTTCACAGCTCACCCGGGATGCCAACAGCGCCCTCATGATGGGCGCCGTGCTGATGGCCATCGCCTTTGGCCTCAACCGCTTCGCCCAGCGCAGCGATCTGTGGGATCAGTTCGTGCTGGCGCTGGCGCTGGCCGCCGATGCCTGGCTGCTCTATGGCCTCATCGATCAGATTGATCTCCACTCGGCGCCACTCTGGCTGGGGCTCGCCGCCCTTTCTCTCTTTATTGCCGCCCTGTTCGAGCACTGGCTGATCCGGCTGTTTCACAGCTTCGCCGCCGCCATACTGCTTACCCTGGGCCTTGCCTGCCTTGGCCTGCAACTGCTGGCCCTGCCGCTGGTCATGATGACGCTTGCCTTCTGCTGGCTGCAGGCAGAACGTCAACCGGCCCACCATCAGTTGTATGAATCCCTGACCCTGGGGTTGGCACTCTCCCTGCTGGTGCTTGGGCGCTTGCACCATCCGCTGTGGAGCGAGGGGGCCAGCATGCTCGACGAGCTTGGCCTCTCTCGCCTGCCGCTCTGGCTCAATCCCCTGCTCTGCGCGGCGCTGCTGCTCGGGGTCATGATCCGGCTCAAGCTGCCACTGCTATACGGGCTGCCACTGGTGCTGATCAGCGCTTTCATCCCCGGCATGGGGGCAGGTGCCCTGGTGCTGGTACTCGGTTTCCATGCTGGCAGCATGGGGCTGATGACGCTGGCGGGCCTGCTGCTGCTCGGCTTTGGCTCCCTCTATTACTACGATCTGGGGCTGACCCTGATGACCAAATCCTGGCTGCTGCTGGGCTCCGGCGCCCTGCTGCTCGGTGCCCGCCAGTTACTGCATGTGATCAACGCCAGGAGACCGTCATGAGACAGCTTGCCCTCTTGCTGACCGGCCTAGCCATACTGGCAGGCATCAACTTCACCGTCTGGCGTTACGAAGCCGCCATGACCAGCGGCGAGGTAGTCCTGCTCAGGCTGGCGCCGGTGGATCCCCGCTCCCTGATGCAGGGAGATTACATGCGCCTCAACTACGACATCGCCCGCCAGCTGGGTGCCAGCCGTTACAGCGAGCGCATCAATGACAGCGATACCCTGGTGATCCGGCTCGATGAGCATCAGGTGGCCAACTGGGCCGCCGATGGCAAGCCGGAGCAACTGGCATCGAATGAGCGTCTGCTGCAAGTGCGCCAGAGCGACAACCAGTGGCTGATCGGGCCCGATGCCTTCTTCTTTGAAGAGGGCACGGGTGAACAGTTTGAAGTGGCGCGCTATGGGGAGTTTCGCCTGCAGGGGAATGGCAAGGCGTTGCTGGTCGGGCTGAGGGACGAGCAGTTCAAACCCGTTGGCAACCCCAGAGCCCGCTGGTAACTGCTGGCAATATCAGGCTTTTTTGCCCACACTTGCGCAAAAGGATTGCAGAAATCACGCCAAGGACGTACCCATGAGGATAAGGTTGTGCTGTTGTCTGCTGCTGATGTCGTGCCTTGGCACGGCTCATGCCGGCTTGACCAAACTGGAGTACCTGACCGAGGAGTATCCTCCCTACAATTTCAGCAATGAGGCAGGCCAGCCCACCGGGCTGGCGGTCGACTTGTTGCAACTCATCTGGCAGCGCAGCGGCACCCCCGCCCAACCCGTTCGCATCCTGCCCTGGGCGCGGGGCTACTATCTGCTGACCCAGAAACCCAATGTGGTGCTCTTCTCCACCGCCCGCACCGAGACCCGCTCTCACCTGTTCAAATGGGCCTGCCCCATCGGCTATTCCGAATACATACTGCTTGCCCATAAAAGCAGACCTGTCCAGCTCGGTGCCGTCGAGCAGATGAACGACTACCGGATCAGCGCAGTACGAGCCGATGCCGCCGAGCAGTTGCTGCTCAACCGGGGCATGGATGAAACCCGTATCATACCGGCCAACCGGCTGAGCCAGGCATTGCGGATGCTGGTGTCTGGCCGTGCCGATCTGCTGGCGACCAGCAAGCTGGCGGGTTATGACGCCATCAAGGCACTGCAGCTCAATGCCGACGACTTCACTGTGGCCTTCGTGCTGGATGCCGAAGAGCTCTGCTACGCCTTCAGCCGCCAGGTGGATGACGACCTGGTCAAACAGTTCCAGCGCGCCATGACCCAGGCACTGGCATCGCCGGAATATCAGGCGCTGCGGCAAAAATACCTGCCAGTCCCTTGAGTCTGTGCAAGAGAGAGCCCGCTTGCCCCCTTGATTTAACACCCGGTTTTATTGGCGAATTATCACTATGTGGTAACACTTGAGGATGACAGAGCACCTCATCAGGATGGCCAGCATGAAAAAATGGATTGGATTTGCCGCGCTGCTGTTTGCAGCCATCACCCAGGCCAGCCAGGAACTTGGCAAGCTGCACTACCTCAGCGAAGAGTACAAACCCTATAACTACACAGACAGCGCCGGCACCCCGACCGGCCTCGCCGTCGAGCTGCTGCATCAGGTGTGGAAAAAGACCAATACGCCGCCGCAAACCATCACCATCATGCCCTGGGCTCGTGGCTATTACCTGCTGACCCAAAAACCCAATGTGGTGCTGTTCGCCACCGCCCGTACCGAGGCGCGGGATCCGCTGTTCAAATGGGCATGCCCCATCGGGTATGCCGAAATCGTGCTGATAGGACTGGCCAAGAACCCGCTCACCCTCACCAAGCTTGAAGATGCCCAGCAGCACACCATAGGGGCGGTACGCGCCGATGTGGGGGAGCAACTGCTGCTCAACAACGGCTTTGACGAGCAAAAAATCATGGCCGCCAACCGCCTGCCCCAGGCGCTCAAGATGCTCACCTCCGGCAGGGTTGACTTGATCTCCACCAACAAGACCACACTGATGGATCTCATTGCCTCCCAGCAGCTGGATCCCGCCCAGTTCAAGGTATTCTGGATGTTGAGCTCGGAGCAGTTCTGCTTCGCCTTCAGCCACCCGGTCAGCGATGAACTGGTCAAGGAGTTCCAGAATGGCCTGACCCAGGTGCTGGCCAGCAGCGAATTTCAGCAGATCCAGCACAAATACTTCCCCGTGCCCTGACCGCACCATGGCATAAATCGGGGCCCAACAGGGCCCCGATTTATTGCAGGTATAGCGGCAGTCCGAGGCCAACCGGATCAGCCAGCCACCGCGATGCAGCCAGGCGTGCCAGCCGCCAAGGGGCGAGTCTCCTCCCCTTGTTGCCCCTGCTCAGCCAGCGACCACTGTTGCGGCTTGCATCGAGATCGACAGGTTCGGCAGGTTTGATCCAGACGCCTCAGGATTGGGCGCGGCGCTGACGTTTGACCGCATACATGCAGGCATCGGCCTGGCGCAGCGCATCGTCAATGCTGATGCTGGCCGGATCGACAGCCACCACTCCCACGCTGGCACCGGGATAGTTCAGCACCTGGGACGCCAAGGGCAATTGAACCTGGCTCTGCTCGAACAGGCGGCGCTGAAAAGAGTGCACGGCAATCTCGACCGTCTCCTCACCGCTCAGTGGCCCCATGCCCACGGCAACGAATTCATCACCGCCAACCCGCGCCAGCAGATCGCCGCTGCGCAGGGCTCCCGCCAGCTGCTGTGCCATGGTTTGCAGCAGCAGATCGCCAGCATCATGACCATGGGTGTCGTTGATCGCCTTGAAGCCGTCGAGATCGATAAAAGAGATCAGCAGGGGATGGCCGGTACGTTTCAACAGCGAAAACAGCCGATGCAGCTCCAGCATCAGCGCCCGACGATTGGGCAGGCCGGTCAGGGGATCGCTCAATGCCTGGCGCGACAGCTCGTTGTTGGCCTGTTGCAGCTGCTGCAGCAACTGCTCCCGCTCCACATGCTCTGCAATCAGACGGGCGAAAAAGGCGATCAGATGCTCAGAACCTGTCACCAGGGGTTTGTGCTCGGCGCTGGCGCCGCACAGGGTGCCATAGAGTGAACCGGAAGAGGTCCGCACCGGACTGCTCATATAGGTGCGGATCCCCATCGCCCTGGCCGCCGCCGAATCACCCCAGCGGTCGGCGACGTCGGCGGCATACAGTCGCCCTTCATCGAGCGCCCGCCGACACAGGGTATCGCTCCAGTCAACGCTTACCCCTTCCGGGATCTGCAAGGCGGCACTATTACGGGCATACAGGATATGTTGTGCGCTCTGTTCGAGGTCGATTTGCGTCAGATAGGTCGACTCCAGTCCAGTGACCGTCTCGAGCATTTCAAGGAGAGGGCGGGTCAGGCTCTCCAGATCCCGCGCCTCTGTCACTTGCACTGACAGAGCCTGCAATATTGTGTCCATGCACACCTCTTAGCTTGCATGTCTTGTCCTGAAACGATAGCCAACCCCACTGCCCCTCCACAAGCAAGCAGAGGACCAATCAGGCAAAATACCGCCATTTTTACCCCGGCAGTCGATGGACGGCACTCAGGCGAGTCACCTGATCGGCGGCGGCGCCTATCCGGCTGCTGCCGCAGCGGCCCAAGGGACTTCCGGCTCGCAACCCCAGACTTTCTCACCAGGCTCGTGGCTCGACCTTTCCCGTTTATTGTCCACCTGCCCCGGCCAATCCCCTGCACGGAGGGACCTGCCAGGCCCGGCGACTCCGCCAGGCAGCCACCTCACGGCCATAACTTTGAACTGGCGCAAAAAACCATGCAATTCTGACAGTTGCATCATCAATTCCATGGATTGGGCCGAGATGGCTCCGTAATATGGTGGACGGTGCCTGTTGGCCCCCTTGTTCCCTCTGATGGTCAACAGCGCATTGTGGTAGCGACAGCCAGGGGCGGTAGCAATTATTGCGCAGTCCAGCCGGAATCCCGCGCCTGCGGCGAGAAGCGGGGACGCTCTCTTCGACGGGGTGTTATCTCAACGAACAAGAAGGGAATTCAACGCCGGCGTCTGGCCAGTATGCTTGTCGCACGCCCATCACCTGACCACAGGCTGACCGGATCCATCCACCACCCAACCCAAGGCCCGTCGCCACCGGATGCGACCCGGGTTATTTGACCCGCATCAGGCGATGGCGGGTATCGCCCAGCTCGAACTGGATCACCTGGGAGCGCTGCATGGCCTCGACCCGCCGCAGCATATCGGCATCGTACTGCTTGCGCCGCATCCACTGCATGGGCTCCTCGAAGCTGCCTTCATTGACGATAAAGGTATCCGTGTAGGTGTCGTTCACTATGCTGACCACCCAGATGCGCTGCTGAAACTCCGAGAGTTCGGCAAAGAGCGCGGCCCCGCGGGTCGCGAGCCAGCGCCCTGCCTGGGCGATCCTGTTTTTACTGCTGACGAGCCGGTTTGCCATAACTGATAAGGGTTGGATAAGAGGAAAGTTCGGCATCCTAGCATCCAGGGGGATAAGGCACCAAGCAACGGGAGTGCGCCTCTCCCACCACGGGATGAGGCGCAGGGTGCAATAAGCCTGTAGGGTCGATTAGCGAAGCGTAATCGTCCGCGGCAACAGTACCCTCTCCCCTTGCGGGAGAGGGTTAGGGTGAGGGGTCACTCGCCTGATTGGCATGGCTTCGCCATGCAGGACACGAGGGCGCTGCCCTCGAAGGGGTTTCGCCGCCGCTGCGCGGCTTGGCGAGTGACTTTGGAAAGACCCGCTCTCTTTGGCAAATAACACCAAAGGTCTTCTCCCCCGCTTGTTCGCCCTCCTGTGTCGGGTTTCTTCGGCGCAGTCGTTTACTCAACAGCAAGTATCGATTTAAATATATTTGAACTTAAGAACATGAGGTTTTATGAAATATTTATTCGCTTTTATTTTTCCATTATTTTTAAATACAGCACTTGCTGAAGACCCGAGTCAAGATACTATCACCTCAAAGGTAATTGGCGAGGCTATGGGGGATTTGGATAAAGATGGTATAGATGAAAAAATCATTGTTCTGGATACTGGGTTGGACGGTGAAATAGGAACACAAAGAACATTGCTTATATATAAAAAGAAGCAAGGTAAGTGGACCTTATTGCACTCTTCGCAAGGTCCCGTATTAGATAGTGCTCATGGTGGCATGATGGGGGATCCATTCGTGGGTATTGAAATACAACGAGGTGCCATTGTCATTGACCATTTTGGAGGCAGTAATCGAAAATGGAATTACACACATAGATACCGCTTTAATGGTAAAGAATGGAACCTTATTGGTGCCACAATAAATTATGGAGCACCATGCGAAGGGTTCTTTGAGTTCGACTTCAATGTGGTGACTGGAAAAGCCATTTATAAGACATATGAAGATGGTTGCACTGATGAAGAGATTGCATCAAATTTTAAAAACGAACAGAAAGAGATCTCCGTTCTCATTACTAAACCTGTTGACATGGATGGGTTCTATCCAGGCTCAAACAAACTGGATATAAAAGAGATTGGACAGGAAATTTATTACTAACTTCTCTCTGGAACATTGCCGGGTTAACACCCGGCCCGCAATCAGAGGAAAATGTAAAATACAGGGTGAAAAGCGAGTGACTAACTACATCCTGTATGATCCGGCTTAGAAATAGAGGTGTAATTAACTTCGTTCATTACACCCTACAATATACACCGCTTTCAATCGAATCATTTCTTGTCAGACAATAAGCATTTTCTGGATTTATATGAACAACGAACTAATTAAAAACCTAAAATCATTTAACCGTAAAGAGCGGTTTTACTTGGTTGGCCAAATGCTGGGAAACCCTGAGTTTCTCATGGATAACAAACAGCTTGATGAGATATCAAAGCTAATTGGTTTCACAATTCCCAGAAAATACTTTGCTGCGATGGATTACCACCTTGACTGGATTTATGCCAGCTTGTACCTCACTCAAAACAACTGCACGGACTGCGTTAAGCGAAATTTTATAGAAACAGACGGTATTAAAGTCGACTATCAAATATCAGGCACTCAAGAGGATGTCGACTTTCTTCTTGCCTTTGTTGACCATGAAAATACAACCCATATTGTGATGATTGAAGCTAAAGGCGACAGCTACTTTAGCAATGGTCAGCTAGACAGTAAAAATAAACGATTCAAGGCTGTTTTTGGTAACGAAAATACATGGCCAAATGTAAGGCCTCACTTCATAATTTGCAGTCCTAAAAAGCCACAAAAGATAAACATAGAAGAACCCGCCTACTTTATGTTCAAAGACTTTAAATTGCCCTGGCTTGAACTCGATATGGGGAATGGAAAAAACAAAGTTACTCGATGTGATGAAGATGCAAAACCATCTAACGATGGTGAACATTGGAAGGTTGAACGTCGCTCTTAGAAATATCTGTTCAACTCAAATCATTCATTATCCCTGTTCTAGCTGGGGCAATGATCGGGAGGGTTGTTATCTCAGAACCAACTCCTCGCCCGCCCAATGGCAAGATCAGGTTGTCGCACCTATGTAACAAGCACAATCGACACGGTTGCATAGGTGACAAAATGAATATGAGTACAGCAGTAAGCGGCACACATCCCTATCGGGAAACAGCTTTATAGAGAAGGTCCGATAGTGAGTATTTCACCGTAATAACACCTTATTTCTCGAACGTCCGATTACGCTTCGCTAATCGAACCTACGGCCCTTAATTAAAACACCTAAGTGGACGAGCAATATTTCCCATCACTTTAAGAATTAGCGCGCAATATTAAAAGAAGAGATATGACGATCGCATCAATAATAATCAGAAATTATAAGAACTTTAAAAACATAAACTATGTAAGCCTTAGCAATGGAAATAAATTCTCAGCTCTAATCGGAGAAAATGGGGTAGGTAAGAGTAGTTTACTATCGGCCATTGATGACTTTTTGAATAAAAATGATCTTGACGACATTGATATAAATCATGAAACAAGAAATAAGGGGTATGCAGGCAGGGAACCATATATAACGCTTTTATTCATAATAAAAAAGTCTGAGTTATCTAGAGAATCCCAACTGAAAAAATGCTTCGGTGTGATTAGTGATATAACGACTCAAATAGAAAGTGAAGACTTCAACTCATCTCAAATTAAATTCGCCACTCAGTTTTGTGAACATCGAGAGATTCTATTTAACAATCTAGACAAAGATGAACATTATTTAATTCCTCTAGGCTTAATAAAAAGGGAACCTAAGAAATCTTCTGAGTTATTCCTAGGGATATTTGAGAGCATACCAGATTACGAGCAAAGAATAAAAGATGAAACTGGCTACGAAAGTAAAAATGAAGCATTGAAGTTCGTATATGAAAAGATAAAAAACCTTTATGACTATCTCTACATTCCATCAGATATAGAAATCAGCGAGTACTCAAGATTAGAAAGCAATACATTACAGTTTTTACTAGGCCAACAACTCGAAAATACCATTAAAGAAATTGTAGATGATGTATTCATAAGAAAAATAAATGAAGATTTAAATACATACCTACGAACATTATCAGCACAGCTAAGCAAATATGAATTCAAAAAGCCAAGCAAGAGACAAAGTCAATTTAATCGTAGTCATCTTAGTCAGAAAATAATTGAAACCTACTTTTCAGATAAAACACTTAGTTATTGTGAAGATGGTATAAACTTGGTACCTGTGTCACATTTAAGTTCTGGTGAAAAAAGAAAGGCATTAATCGATGTAATAAAATCCTTCTTGAATTTAAACATTAGCGCACTTTTCAAAACAACTATTATAGCCATAGATGAACCAGAAATATCACTTCACGCATCATCTTGTTTTGAGCAATTCGAAAAACTTGAGGAAATAGCACAGCAGGGTATTCAAACACTAATCACTACACACTGGTATGGATTTATGCCTGTTGTATCTAAAGGATCTGCCACATATATATCATCATCAAATGAAACAGCCCTATTAGACCTCCGTAGATTTAGGGAGGATATTAAGGCCATCAAAACTAAGACACAGGGAAGAATGCCCGACACAATAGAAGTAAAGGGCATTCATGATCTAGTGCAGTCCATTCTATTATCCATCACAAACGGTAACACCTACAAATGGATAATATGCGAAGGTTCATCTGACAAAATATATCTTGATGCATATCTCGAAGGATTAGGGGTGAGAGTTTTAGCTGTAGGTGGAGCTCCGCAGGTTAAAAAAATATTTGAATATCTAAATTTAGCGATTGATGCAGAATCAAATAGCGTGAAAGGCTCAGTTCTATTTCTTGTTGATACCGATGAAAGAACATCCAATGAAAGAATAAGTTCATCAAAATCCAAAAAAATCAACATAAAGCGCTTTATAAATATTAACGGCGACACCTCTCTGATTGATATAAATTCAGATATAACGAGCCCACCAACAGAAATTGAAGATGCTCTTGAACCACTTGCATTCATTGAAACACTTAAAGCAATTGCAACAATAGATGACCCAATCTACCAAGAAATACAAGATCTTTATGATAATATCGATCAAGATAAGCCATCTGGTTTAGCTTTCAACTATAGACAAACACAACAAGATGCAATGCGCTCATTCTTTTCTACCCAAGGCAGAAAAGTTGAATTTGCAAAAAAATATATTCAACATGAACTTTCAATCCAAGATGTATCTTGGTTGAAAAATGTAACTGAACTATTAGGTTAGAAATCGCCCGCGCCATAATAAATAGTTAGGAGAAATAAAATAAGCGCTGTCAAACGACTGAAGTTTGTACAACTCTAGTGATCATCTGACATCACGGACAGGCACGGTATTGGTTCCCCCTGCAAACCGCCGAGTCGAGTTTAACGGGTCAGGAGCGCCATCAGGGATGATGGCGCAGCCGCAGTCGGCACAGGGATGTGCCGTCTGCGGCGCTCCGTCCGACCCGTTGGACGAGACAAGGGAACCCGCGAAGCGGGCGGTTTGCCGGGGAAGAAGACTTTTGGTGACTTTTGGTCTTTCAAAAGTCACTCGCCAAGCCGCGCAGCGGCGGCGAAACCCCTTCGAGGGCAAAGCCCTCGCCAAAACAAAAACCGCAGCCCTAGGGCTGCGGTTTTTTTATTGGGTCAACCTGTTGGCTCCAACAGGCCAATCGCCCTTAGGCGCGGCGCCAGCTGGTCTTGCCGGCGCTGTCTTCCAGCACGATTCCCATCTCGGTGAGACGGGCTCTGGCGGCATCCGCCGCGGCCCAGTTCTTGTCGGCGCGGGCCTGGTTGCGCTGGGCGATCAGTTGCTCTATCTCGGCCACTTCGTCATCGGCCTCATTGCCCTTGAGGAAGGCGTCCGGATCCTGTTGCAGTATGCCGAGCACGGCGCCCAGTTCGCGCAGACGGGCACCCAGGCCTGCGGCCACACTCATGTCTTCCGCTTTCTGGCGGTTGATCTCGCGCACCAGATCGAACAGGGCCGAGTAGGCTTCCGGGGTATTGAAGTCATCGTCCATCGCCTCTTTAAAGCGAGCCACCTGCTCGTCACCACCGGCAGCGGCAGCGACCGGCAGATCGCGCAGGGCTGTGTACATCCGCTCCAGGGCAGCGCGAGCTTGCTTGAGGTTGTCTTCCGAGTAGTTGAGCTGGCTGCGGTAGTGGCCGGACATCAGGAAGTAACGCACGCTCTCGGCATCGTAGTGAGCCAGCACATCGCGGATGGTGAAGAAGTTGCCAAGGGATTTGGACATCTTCTCTTTGTCCACCATCACCATGCCGCTGTGCATCCAGGTGTTGACGTAGTCGCCACCGTGGGCGCAGCAGGACTGGGCAATTTCGTTCTCGTGGTGCGGAAACTGCAGATCCGAACCGCCGCCGTGGATGTCGAAGTGGTTGCCAAGGTGCTTGGAGTTCATGGCTGAGCACTCTATGTGCCAGCCAGGACGACCCGGGCCCCAGGGGCTTTCCCAGGTCGGCTCGCCGGGCTTGGACATCTTCCACAGCACGAAGTCGAGCGGGTTGCGCTTGGCATCCACCACGCCAACGCGGGCACCGGCTTGCAGCTGCTCCAGATCCTGGCCCGAGAGCTTGCCGTAGTCGGCGTAGGAGTCGACGATGAACATGACGTCGCCGTTGTCGGCCACGTAGGCGTGATCCTGCGCGATCAGGCTCTCAACCAGCTCGATGATTTCACTGATGTGCTGGGTGGCGCGGGGCTCGACGTCCGGGCGCACCATGCCGAGGGCATCAAAATCCTGGTGCATGTCGCCGATCAGGCGCTCGGTCAGATCGTCGCAGGTGACGTTGGTCTCGGCTGCGCGCTTGATGATCTTGTCATCCACGTCGGTGACGTTGCGCACATAGTTGAGCTGATAACCGCAGTAACGCAGGTAACGGGCCACCACGTCGAAAGCGACGAAGGTGCGACCGTGGCCGATATGACAGTGATCGTAGATAGTGACGCCACACACATACATGCCCACCTTGCCCGGGTGGATAGGTTTGAATTCTTCTTTTTGACGAGTGAGTGTGTTGTATATCTTCAGCATCTTATGACCACTGCCTGTGAGTAAAATGGCCTGCCATTCTACCCGCATCCGGTGGAGAAAACGAGGCAGAAAACAGGCCGGATCCTGCGTGCCATCTATGCCGCAGCCCCTTGATGGGCTAGAATTGCCACCACTTTATGCCATAGCCGCGAGCCGCCTTCGCGCCCGCGCCACATTTGAAAGGACATATCATGGTTACTCTGCACACCAACCACGGCGACATCACCCTCACCCTGAACGCCGAAAAAGCCCCGGAAACCGTGGCCAACTTCCTGCAATACTGCCGTGACGGTCACTACGACAACACCATTTTCCACCGAGTCATCGACGGCTTCATGATCCAGGGCGGCGGCTATGCCCCCGGTTTTGAAGAGAAAGAGACTCGCGCCCCCATCAAGAACGAAGCGGCCAACGGCCTGTCCAACAAGGTCGGCACCGTCGCCATGGCCCGCACCATGGAGCCGCACTCTGCCAGTGCCCAGTTCTTCATCAACGTGAGCAACAACGACTTCCTCGACTTCAAATCCGCCACCACCCAGGGCTTCGGCTACTGCGTATTTGGTGAAGTGACCGCCGGCATGGACGTGGTCAACAAGATCAAAGCCGTCAAGACCGGCAACTCCGGCCGCATGCACCAGGATGTGCCGGTAGAAGACGTGGTGATCACCAAGGTGACCCTTGCAGACTGATCTCTGCCTTCTGCGAGATGAACTGACTGCGGCCCCGGCCGCAGTTTTTCCATCTGCGCGCTTGACCGCCGGCCCGAACTGGCGCCGCCTCGACTATCTGGCCCAGGGCAATCCTCGCCAACGCGCGGCCCATGCCCTGCTGAACGACACGCCCCTGTGGGGGGAGTTGCAGAGCCTGTGTCTGGATGTGGCGCTGGTGAGCACCCTGGCCATAGGGCTCGACCGGCCAGGCAGCGATCTCGACATCCTCTGCCAGCACAGCGATCCCGCCGCCCTTGCCGACCTGTTTGCCCAACGTCAGTGGCAGAGCCGCGCCCTTGGCAGCGACATCTGGCTGCTGGAGCAGACCCTGCTCGATGGCGAGGGTACCCCCTGGCCCATCGAGCTCTATGTGACTCCGGCACGGGTCGATACCCTCAACGGCTGGCGCCACCTCAGCCTGATGGCCGCCTTGATAGAGCACTTTGGCCACGACTTTTACCAGACACTGCGCACCTTGCGCCTGCAACAAGGGCTGAAAGGGGAAGCGGCCATCTGCCGCCTGTTGAAGTTGCCCGGCGACCCTTATCAGGCGCTGTTGACGCTGGAGGGGCGCGACCTTGACCAGCTTGACTGGCAGCCTCAGGCACAGGCACCCTCTGCTCAGCCAGCCACTTTTTCCAGCCACCCAGTTATCAGGGCCCCTTGCACACCATCATGAGCACCCTCTTTATCAGTGACATTCACCTGTGCAGCGATCGGCCCGACATGACGGCCGCCCTGGTGCGCTTTCTGGAGCGCGACGCCCCCGGTGCCGACGCCCTCTATGTGCTGGGGGATCTGTTTGAATTCTGGATTGGCGACGATGACCCCAATCCGCTTCATCACGCCATCGCCGATGCCTTTGCAGCCCTGCGCCAACGCGGCGTGCCCATCTACTTTATCCACGGCAACCGCGACTTTCTGCTGGGCCGGCAGTTTGCCAAGCGATCAGGCATGACACTACTGGCTGATCCATGCGTGATCGACCTCTATGGGGAGCGGGTGCTGCTGAGCCACGGCGATCTGCTCTGCACCCTGGATCTGGGCTATCAGAAACTTCGCCGCATCACCCAGCTCAAATGGCTGCGCTGGCTCTTCTTGCGCCTGCCCCTTACCCGCCGCCTCGCCATCGCCTGCAAGATGCGTGGCCAAAGCCAGATGGAAAACGTGCAAAAGAGCCAGACCATCATGGATGTGACGCCAGCGGCGGTGGACGCACTGCTGCGCCAGCACGGCTGCCAGCTGCTTATCCATGGTCACACCCACAGGCCCGCCATTCACGACTTCACGCTCGACGGTCAACCTGCCCGCCGTATCGTGCTTGGAGACTGGTTCGAGCAGGGATCCGTGCTGGTATGCCGCCCGGGCGAGCAGCGGCTGGAGCAGCGCACCTTGCCATCGCTCAATCCTGCCGGGGCCCATGAGTCCGACAATCTGTGACCAGCCGACCATCGCCAGCCCTTCGCACCGTCGCCCCCTCCCCTATAATGTGAGCTCACATAGATAACGAGGAGTTGGCCATGGGATTTATCACCTGGATCGTGTTGGGGCTGTTGGTGGGTATTCTGGCGAAGTGGATCATGCCGGGCCGTGATGGCGGCGGCTTTTTCATGACGGTACTGCTGGGGATCATCGGCGCCATGGTGGGCGGCTATGTCGGCACCCTGCTGGGCCTGGGCTCAGTGACAGGTTTCAACCTCTCCAGCATCGCCATCGCGACCATGGGGGCACTGATAGTGCTGTTTGTGTTCAACAAGATCCGCAGCTAATCGTCCCCACCCTTATCTTGAACGGGTACAGGGTTGTGTGAAGCTCGTCACCATGCGGCATGGGTATATGGGGGATGATGGCGACCAGGCAGAAACTTCTTTCTCGCCAGCCATTTCCATCAGTTGAGGTTCGTATGCCTGACAACAACACCCTAGCCCATCCCCTTGACGCCAAGAGCATCAACGTCAACGCCCCCTATGAGATGAAGCTGTGGATCAAGACCTTCGAGTGCACCGAAGTACAGCTGAAAAGAGCGGTGAAAGCCGTCGGCACCTCGGGCAAGGCCATCCGAAAACACCTCAAGAAGTAGCCATTCGAGAAATGGTAATCCGCTGAAAAAGCCCCGCGAGGGGCTTTTTGCATGGGTCATCGCCATCATGCTCAGTCAGGCGAAGGATCACGGCACGGACACAGGCTCACAGCGGACCAAGGTCGAGCGCATCAGGCCAGCACGCATCCTGGCTTAACGCAATCCGGCAATGGTGAAACCGCCATCGACCAGCAGACTCTGACCTGTGATGAATCGGGCTTCGTCGCTGCACAGCCAGGCAACCACGTCGCCAACATCGTCAGCTCCACCGATACGCCCGGCCGGTGTCAGTCTCACAAAAGGCTTGAGCGTCTCTTCATTCGCCCCCATCCGTTGTGCCATCGGCGTGTTGATGATGCCGGGATTGACGTTATTGATGCGGATGCCATGAGGGCCGGCTTCCAGCGCAAGGGCGCGGATCATGGCATCCAGCCCGCCCTTGCTGGCGGAATACGCCGCCGAGCCAACACTCGCGCCTTGAGTCAGCCAAGATGACGTATTGACGATAGCGCCACCGCAACCGGCGGCCGTCATCGCTTCCAGCTCATATTTCACTGACAACCAGACCCCTTTCAGATTGGTGGCGATCACGCGATCAAATTCAACTTCCGTCATCTCGCTGATCGGCGCAAACCCCTCCACCCCTGCGTTATTGAAGGCCGCATCAAGGCGCCCAAAATGAGCCAGCGTCATAGCAATCAGCGCCTTCACCTGAGCACTGTCCGTTACGTCTGTTTGCACCGCAAGCGCTTCCCCGCCCTGGGCGCGGATCAAATCGACAGTCTCCAGCAGTTCAAGCTCCCGTCGTCCGGCGACCACGACTCTTGCACCATCACGGACAAACGCCAGCGCCGCTGCCCGACCAATTCCACTTCCGCCCCCCGTAACCAGCGCGACACTATCTTGCAGACGTAATGATTGAAACATCTCTGTACCTCGTTAATGAAAGAACTCGATGGAGGTCAGACTATAGGTGGCTTTATTGTCATGAATAAGCCACTTTATATCGCATGATTTACTGGCCTGTATTCAGCAATGGGAAACGCAGTGCGAACAAATGAATTTGGAGAACTGACTGCATTTGTTGCGGTTGCGGAAGAGAAAAGCTTTCGCAAAGCAGCGGCACGCCTGAATTTGACGGCATCAACGCTCAGCCATTCCCTGCGTGCGCTGGAGGAGCGGCTCGGCGTCAGACTGCTGAACCGTACCACCCGTACCGTTTCACCGACCCAGGCAGGTCTGGCCCTGCTGGCAGAAATAGCCCCGGCATTCAACGTTATTGCGAATGCCGTCGAGAAAGTAAATGCGTTCAGGGAAAGCCCCCAGGGAAGGGTGCGGATCAACACGCCAAGGATCGCAGCTGACATGATATTTCTGCCGCAGTTGCAGAAATTTTGCCATCAGTATCCTGATGTTCAGCTGGAGCTGGCTACCAACGACGGCTTCGTGGATATCATCAGCCAAGGTTTTGATGCCGGTGTACGCATTCGCAGCGATGTTCAGCAAGATATGAGTGCGGTTCGTCTGACGGCAGATTTCCATTCTGCGGTGTATGGCTCACCGGCGTACTTCGAACGGCACGCCATCCCGCTGACCCCCGCCGATTTACAGCATCACTTGTGCATCGGACGTCGGGAAATCACAGGAGGGTCTTTATACCGCTGGGAATTCGAAAAAGATGGCAGGCAAATCGCGGTTCCGGTTAATGGTCCGGTGACGGTCGACAACGTCAGCATGATGACTCGCCTCGCGCTGGACGGCATAGGACTGGTCTATACAGCGCAAAGCACCGAACACGATGACCTGGTGACAACCGGCCGACTGATACGGGTTCTGGCAGACTGGTCGATCACCTACCCCGGCTTCTTTCTCTATTATCCCGGCCACAGGCAGCTACCTGCGGCACTAAAAGCTGTGATCGATTGCTTCCGCTTGCCGTTTTGAACCGGCACGGAAACAACGTCATATGACACAGTTCAGATTTCCAGTGTGTCAGTGCCTTGCGCACTGGCAAAACCTGCGTTGAGCTCATGGATCAAGACAAGCCCCCCTGTAACAGCCAGTCCAGCTCGCGCTCCAACACCGGAATAAGCTTGATGCTGTCGGTCTTGCCGTCCGGGATATTGATGAACAGAGGGCGACAGTTTCCCACCCCTTGCTGTTGGTAATCTTTTCTTTCATCGCCTGCTCGGCTCGGCTTGCCCTGCTGCAGGTAGACAACGCAGCCAGACCTCATTACTGAGTGATAACCTCATACTAAAGCATTACCAATTTTGGGATATCAATCCAAGAAATAAGATTTAATAATCAATATGTTAAGTATAAATCTATTTTCTTATAACCAAAATATATAATTAGCATTTAAAATGTCACATCTATCATTGACCATATGTATGTCGTCATTTGGGAATTAAACAATGAGAGATAGGGGGCAAATAGAAAGGCCAGTTGATGATGTCATTCCTCTTGGCTATGACTCTCGGCGTTACGTCCGTTTTGTTCTTTCTGGTGGGGGTTATGTTGTCCAGTGCCATCTAGACAACATCTGGTTTGACGCATTCAGACCTGCGCTAAGGATGAATCTTCGCGACGTCAATATCCGTGGCGTGGGGCTGATGGGCAAGGCACAACTCAAACCTGGAGACAGGCTGATTATTCCATCACCTCAGGACTATTTGATGCATGCAAAGGTAGTTCGTTGTGCGCCAGATCCCCTTTTCCCGAAACTCTACAGGATCGGCCTGGTATGGGACCGGCTCCTTCCCGCTAGAGTGCTTTTACAATGGGAGTCTTTTGTGTTGCCACCTCAGCTTCCTGATTTTCATGAGCAAGTATCTATCTTGGAAAGCTTATCCAATTGAATTTGTGTTCTTTTTAGAGCCCACCATCAACGACGATGTGCATTCCGTCTCAAGCCAGCACCGCCAGTAATGATAACTTAATCAAAAAAGAATCATTGTCACTTGATCCATTCGAATCTCATTGCTAGGCTCCATTTCACGTGGAGCAGAAGTAGATATGTAGCTACGCGGTATCCCTTACATTTCATCAAGGAAAAGGAAATACCATGGAAAGCATCGCTATTGCAGCATCCCAGCTCAACTGGAACGGCGGACAACGCATCACCCTCAAAGCCGGTGACACTGCAACCTGTACTGTGCTGCGTCCCGACCAGCTGTATGGGATCTTCATCTACAACTCGGCCCAAAATGACAACAACGCTGCGGTGAACGTTGTCTGGAGTAACAGCCAACCTCCCTGCCAAATCACAGTACCGGGTACGACGGCCAACGCAGGCCTGGCATCAATGGGCTTTGTGTCTGGCACTGACACTCAAACCATTTCCGTCTCTCTGCCCAGCAACAGCGGCATCGCCCAAGTTGACCTCTGGCTGGGCAGTGTCAGCATGCCGACCAATACTGCCGGTCTGAACAACCAGCCGTTGCAAGCCAACGGTGATCCGGTGCCGTTCAACAAATACACTCGGTACTATGCAGTGCCTCCGTCAAAATGGATGAACCTGACGATCGCCAGTACCATCACCCAGTTCATTTCATGCCAGTTCCGGCAAGACAAGGCGACCGTGTTTGTCGTCAACGAGACCTCCAACGGTCTGCTCAAAGGTCAGATCACCAAGATGGGGCCGACGGCCAGTGAGACCGGGGCAATTACCATCACGACCTCCCAAATCCAAAGCATTACCGAGAACCTGCAGGGCGATGGTTCGCAGTGGGTTTGGATGGATGCAGACAGCCAGCAGAACTCCCAGAGTGCAACCATTGCACTGCAGTCTCTGTAATCGACCCAAGCGTCTTAACATCAAGAAGGCCCCACAATGTGGGGCCTTCTTCTATCTGCCTGACGGTGCCTGAACATGGCATGGGAATGGCGCAGCGCGGCATCATACGTGAAGCCTGTACACGCTCACACCCTCCAAGCACACGGCGGCGACGCCCACCGCCGCGTCTGCGCCACGGAATCCACGCTCTTCCGCTAGCGCCTGCGGGCTGTATCAATAAAATTTTTTACAGAAGTGGATTACTGCAAAACCATAGGCCAAGGCCACGCCAGATAAAGGACCTCGGGCGAGGCTAGGATCTGAAAAGAAGGATCCTTTTTACATTTTTTACAGTTTGGAGGAGCGCTGGATAGCCGCGCTGAAAACGTAACCTATTGAATATATTGGGAGTGTTGTAATTCTTGTGGGGATTTAAATAATCAGGAAGGGTCCAGTTTGCCGCGAGGGAACCGCTGGAAGGCTTTTTGTTTCAGTCGGTTAAGTCTAATGAGGGCCGATTTGATAATTGAAATTTTGAAAGGGGCCGATCAGTCTTGATGCCCTTACCCTCCCCCACGATTGTGCGGTCTGTTCCCCCAAACAATGTGGACTCGCACACCCCCTGGAACATTGTTAAAGTGCCAGCCCGCATAAAACTCAACAACCAATAAAACGCGTAAGACTGAAGGCAAAAGCTATGGTGATAACAAAGTCGCTGGTATGCGCAACGATACCTACACTGCTGCTACAAGTAATCAGCTTTGGCACATGGGCTGAAGGAGAACAAGTTTGCTCGTCAAATCAACTAGCGGCCATCAAGACTCGTTTGCCTTCAAACACCGAGCTGACAGCTAGTGCCTGTAAGACGTTGCCAAACCAGCCAGAGGTAACCTTAATCTCCTACATTTTCCCAGATAATGGGGAGCGCAATGATGATATGTCTCTACCCACCAGTCTCTGGCGAGTAGAACTCATTTCCCAAGGGAAAGTAAGACAGCGGTTTGAGGAAATCATTGAAGAAGATGCCAGTATCCGTATCGGTAGCGCCAGTATATGGCTCGATACAGCGCCCTACCTACTGACCAAAGGAGAACGAGCCTTTGGCGTAAGATTAGATATCGGCTATGGCCCCTCGTGCGCCGATGGTTTTAGGTCCAATTTTTTACACCTCTTCCGAGTGCATGGCGGAACCCTACAGCGCATCATGAACGGCGCCCCTATGCTGCACACCTACATACGAAAAGGCATGCCTTGCTCACCAGAACCAATAGATTTAGAACGGGGCATGTCATACATCCAAGTCATGCCAGAGATGTCGAACGGTCTGCACGATCTTAAAGTTGTAACCAAAGCGAAAACCGAGACCGTCGAGCAGGATGGTTCCTCTCAAACTTCCAGTCAGAGAACATTGAGTACCACCCTGCGCTTCAACGGCCATGAATATCCGATTGGAGAATGGGATAACTTACCGAGCAAGGAGTGGTGGAAGTAAACGGCTATACCCTGCTCCACACGGTAAAATCGTCGGGTATGTACAGAACCCTGTAAAAGCCTGTCCTTCAGCGGGCTTTGCTGTTTTTGGCCGAAGGAGTACCACCACCGGTCCAATCCGCGAGACACAATCGCTATTGCCACCCAGTGGCCATTTGACCAAAAACAAAAAGGCCACTATTACTAGTGGCCTTCGTAAGTCTTTGATTTTAATGGTGCCGAGGCCGGAATCGAACCGGCACGACGCGAACGTCGAGGGATTTTAAATGCCTGAGCCCGGCCTTTAAAAACAAATAGTTACGTGAAAACAGTCACTTAAGTACACGCCATTATGCGGAAAAATGCGGTGTTCTGTGAGCTGTGTGGATCAAATGTGGACACTACCGCAGCTTGTTGACCGTCAACGGATTGAGCCGCAAAGCATCCTCGAGGTGGTCTGGGGCAAAGTGTGAATAGCGCATCGTCATGGTGATGGTCGAGTGCCCGAGTATCTTTTGCAGCACCAGAATGTTACCACCGTTCATCATAAAATGGCTGGCAAAGGTGTGCCGAAGAACGTGGGTACTCTGCCCTGCTGGTAGCTGGATCCCTGCCTTGTTAATGGCGGATTCAAAGTGGTGGTAACACTCACTGAACAGTTTACCCCTGCGCTTGGGGATAATGTCGATCAGCTCCTGGTTGATGGGCACGGTTCGACGTTTGCCACCCTTGGTGTGGGTGAAGGTCAACCGGTTGTTGGCAACTTGAGACTGGGTCAGATCCTGGATTTCTCCCCAGCGCGCCCCAGTGGCCAAGCAGAGTCGCACCACAATGCCGAGATCTGGATTGCTGGCCGCATCACAGGCATCGAGCAGGGCCTTGATCTCGTCAGGGTATAAGAACGCCAGCTCTGATTCAGTGACCCGGTAAAGCCGCATTCCGGCCAGTGGGTTCTCTGCCGTCCACTCCCCCAGCCGCTTGAGCTCATTGAACACGGCTCGCAGGTATGCGTGATCCCGGTTCACCGTCGACGCGCTCACCCCTCTGCCATCCTGTGTGGCGGCCCGGCGATCACTCACCGCACCAGAGAGGCGCGCCTCGCGGTACTTGGCAAAGTCATTGCCGGTGAATTCGCTGGCCAGTGGGTTACCCAAACTCTCGCAGATCAGCAGCAGTTTGGAGCGCCGCTGCTCACCATCACGCAAGCTCTGGCCATGCAGGCCAAACCAGCGTTCGACCAGATCAGATAGCCGGCGAGAGTCAGCAACAGGTTCAACGGTTTGCTCATCATCCCCCTGCCAAGGCTTCTCGGCGAACTGCTCAAGCAGCCACAGCTCCCAAGCTGCCGCCTCGCCTTTGGTGGCAAATCGCTTGCGCCGCCGTGGACCGTTGCGACCACCGGGGCGAATATCGGCAAGCCAGGGCAGTGGCTTGCCGTCATCCTGTTTGCGTACTGTCATGAGAGCAAACCAACTGCCAATCCAAAAATCTGCCCCAGTACCGTGCGGCCGACCTCCCGGGAGTCCGCCTTGACGGCCTCGACCAATCGCTCCCCCAAGCTCCCTTGCAGGCTATCGGGGGTGGCCTTCAGTACCTCCAACCCTTTGGCTGTCAACACAGCATTGTTGATACCGTCATAAGCCACTGGTGTGCCGTGGAGATATCCAGCATCAACCAGCCATCTCAGGCTGTCGAACGCAAATTCCTTGCGCTTAAAATAGGGGTCTTTGAGGTATGGGTCTTCAGCAAACAGATGCCCTTCCGCCTCGGGTGAAAGACCGTCAATGTGCTCACCATCTTCGGTGACGATGAACTTGCTGGAGGCCAGATACTGGCGCACCGGAAAACGGCTATACAGTTCAGCCAGTGCCAGCACCACAATGGTATCGAACCGTTCAATATTGGAGACCATATGAATCCTTCACTTAAAGAGACATTTGCCAATCATCAGCGCAGGTACGAACTGACCGACATAATGAAGAGGCACATCGTGTCGCAACTCAACGGCACTGTGGACGCCGTGCGTGCCCGTGCCTTTTGGCGCACCCATCTTCCGAACCTCGCCGAAGCGGAAGGGACCGAACAACTGGCGGAGGCGATCGCGTCAGCACTCGAAGAAGTGCGCAGAAATCTCACTCACCCCCTTGTCGGTTGATGCTATCGCCATTATCTTGCCATGCAGTTGAACCACATCACCACCAATCCAGAAAGCGGCGGTCACTCTGCTCCATCCGGAGCAGGAAGATTTCACCAACCAACACCTCTCCCTTGGTAGCGAAGCGCATGCGTTTACGGGGACCTTCTCGGCCTTGAGGATAAACATCCATGAGCCACTTCCAAGTTATGTACTGCTCATCATATATTTAACTAATCGAATGACTTCGCCATCTCAACCAAATCTTTATATTTATCTCGTTCAACTCTATGAAACCCCAAATTTACATATGAATATCTCAGCCATTGTTTAGAGTAAAATGGGGATTTTGGATCTTTGTCATTTTCACTTGCATGAAGATTTATGTATTCAGATATCTCCACTTTGCTTTCACTAATTAGCCCTGCTTCATACTGAGGGATTGAGAATACACTAGAGAAACGTGCGAATGTATTTCTATAATACTCTTTTATAGGAACTTCTTTTGTTTTCTCATTTTTAAAATCACAATGTACGCCATCAAGCCCCATATGGAATGATATTGTATGGGGGGAATCCAACCATATTCTGTCAGCAGAATGCTTGTCTATATCACCCAGTTGCTTTGTGCCAACAACATTATTATAAAAATCGTTATCCCTGACCTGCAAGCAAAGAAGTGTTGTCAAATACAATAAATCAAATTGTGAGTTTGACCCTGATGAAAATATTATTGCCGATATTCTATTTACTATCTGAAGAGCATCTCTTGCTGGTATATCAAAAATATCCAGCACAGCTGTAATGTTCTCAGCATCGTTGTAGTTCAAGGGCCACAGTATAATATTATTGTCTTTTTGATAATTTTTATCGAATGCAGACAATGTTTTACAATGTGCTTCTATAATGCTAATTAATGAGACTTTTTGTAGGCTAAAGCGTGAATCAAAAAAGCGGGAAAGATATATCTGGGCATTAAACTCCCTTCCATAAACAACTTTGATGGCATGTTGAAGTTGTTCAGTATCGGTTGCAATAATAAAAAAAACACCCGGAATATCAAATATGTGCTTAACCACTTCCAGTATTTTTACTGCATAGTCAGGACGACACCGATCAAGCTCATCAATGATCACAAATGTTGGTCCAACTAAACTGCCACTAGCCTGACCTATTACAGCATCAATCCATAGTTTTATTGTTTCTTTTAGAGATGTAATAGAGGACATTCTCTTTTCATGGTCAGACAACAATAAACTTGAGAGTTTCTGAGCTACTTGATCGATATTGTTATTATTTCCATCTGAAGGTACATTTTCGTTCCCTTGTGATATTTCGTCGTATGACAAGCCTATGTATTTTTTAGATAAAGACCCAATGACAATAGGTGCCACGTGTTTAATAAGGCGAGAACTGAATTCAATTCCTTTGATCCAAGTAGACTCTTCATTTTTATCTGTCCTCGCTCGAAGCTGTGTAATTAAGCTCGAAACCACTGATATAAATGGATCTGTAGAGTGGTCATCTTTCCAAGCATCAATATAGATAATGGGATGATTTCTATCCAAATCATGCTTCCATCTTTTTAGAAAATAAGTCTTACCTGTTCCCCACCCTGAGTTGAGGTTAAGTACATACGATTTATCTTTATTCTGACCATATAAAAATGATGTCAAAAACTCTGCATATCTAGCTCTTCCTAAACGGTCAGGGCCAAGATCTTTATTATCTGGTACTGAATCACTCCAATCAAATGTCGGTTGAGTTGACATATGTCCTCTGAGCTATTCTGATTTGATATTAGGTAATAAAAAAGGCACCTCGGCGCCCTTATCGTTTTCTGAAAATTCGGTGTTCTACCATGACGCCGATGATCTCAATCTGCTGCCGGTCGGAGTGCATGGGGGGGTAATCGTCGTTGAGGGGGACAAGCTCAAACACCTCTTGCCCATTCTCATCGATGCCGCGGGGCCGGTACTTCTTGAAGGTGGCCTCTTCGCTGCCGTTCTTGGCGACCACATAGTCGCCTGGGCGCGGTTGTTCATCGGGGTCGATGATGACCAGGTCACCTTCATTGAATACTGGGCTCATTGAGTTACCACGCAACCAGAGACCAAAGCCACAGGGCCCAATATCGACGCTGGATGTCACATATTCGACATTACCATCGAAGGTGGTGGCCTGCTCACACACTTCCCGCCAGTTTCCGGCCTGAACATAACTTATGATCGGAATTCTGTTTCCATGTGGTATTGGGACAGGCTCAATGCTGGGGTATTCAAAATGCAGCCCCTCAAGACTTTCCTGTCGTTCCGGTTTAGATAAAGAGCCAACCCCATGAAGCAGCCAGTGTTCATCAACACCAAGAGCAGCCATCAAATGAGATAGCCTTTCATCACTGGGTACAACTTCCCCTCTCTCCCACTTGCTTATCAAGCCATGGCTTACACCGAGTGTGTCAGCAAGTTGGGATGGTTCGAGGCCAAGCTGTACCCGTTTAGCTTTAATCCGCTCCCCAACCTGCATCGCATACAAGGAAGTTGGTGGCTTTATTGCTCCCGTCAACAGCCAATCTACGGACACACCCAAAACATCCGCTAAATCATTGAGATAGCGGCCTTTAGGCTGATTTAGACCTGACTCCCACTTTCCAACAGAAACATCACTCACACCAATCGCTTTGGCGAGTGCCGTCTTGGAAAGACCCAGGGCAGTTCTTCTGCTGAGTATTCGATCTGAAATGTTCATTGGCCTAGCTTAACCTTGGCAATCCGAACTTAAGCTCACTTATTTGGCAAATTTAAGTTTGCTTATGGCTCAAACCTAGGTTAGGATTTTTACAAATCCGAACTTATGGTCGAGGCGTTACAGTGAAAAAAGCAGATGCGATTAGCTACTTCAACTCAGCCGCTGCATTGGCAAAGGCGTTGAAGATCTCAGAGGCCGCAATTTCTCAGTGGGGCCAAACCATCCCCCAAGGCCGTGCCTACCAAATTGAAGTGCTGACCAGCGGCCAGTTGAAAGCCGACCCCGCAGCACCTTCTGCTCGCCCAGCGCAGTAAGGAGATTGCCATGACGATGGAAAGTCATTCTGTCGAGCCCCTCACCGAGGTACTGCGTGAGCTGGCGGCCATCAAGCAGGGGTTAGCACTGCAATCTCTGCCGGCCATCCCGCTCGATGCCTTTCTGGAGATGCTGCTCGACGTTTACAACTTCAAGCTCCCCAAGCGTACCGCCCAAGACATGATTGCCGATGGCCGCATTCCCATCATTCCCAAACTGCGGGCTGGCGATCAGCCCTGGGTCAATCTGGTGCGCTGGCGCGATATGGCCAGAGAGCCAGAACAGTATTTCAAGTTGGTCAATGAGAATACTGGCCGCCGGTTGGCCAGCAGTGCCTTGGCCAAGAAGTCCACTCCCCGCTCTGTGGCTTGATCTCACAGTAGCGGCTACGAACAGGAGCCGAAAGTGTCTAAACATCAACAAAACCTACACAGTCACTTTGCCGGTGCGTGTGACCGCTTTAAGCAGGCGCACAACCTGACCCAGTTGGCCGCCGAGATCGACATGAACGCCGATGTGCTGCGCAACAAGTTCAACCCGGCGCAAGAGCGGCACAAGCTGACCGCCCAAGACTTGATCACTCTTTACCACGCCACCGGGGACGACACCCTGTTTGACGGCATGCTGTTTGAGTGCGGCCTGACTGCCGTTCGCCTCCCCTCTACCGGCGCCGCCATCACCACAGAGGCCCGTGCCCAGCAGGCACTCAACGCTGGCGCCCAGATCATGGGCGTCACTGCCCAGGCGACCACCATCCTCGCAGGTGACCGCGTCACCAAATCCAACAGAAACACCGTCGTCGGCGGCTTGTGGGCTGGCATCGAGCACCTCGTGCTGCTGGCAACCGAGATCGAAGACCGCTTTCACGCCGTCCCTAGTCTTGCGTGTGCTGCCGACATGGCCCGCGCAGCCCTGGGCGCATAGGAGACCAGACCATGAGATTGATTTGCCCGCACTGTGGTTCCCGCGCCAGCACTCGCACATCCACCCGGATGAGCCCGCTGTGCGGCATCGCCACTTACCAATGCAGCAACGTGGATTGCGGCCACACCTTCAAGGCGGGGTTCGAGATCATCGCGACCATCAGCCCCAGTGCCATGCCCAATCCGGCCATTGTGCTGCCCATGGTCCCGCGCAGGGTGAAAGAGGTGGCCCAATGAACAAGCTGCGCGCCGAGCAGCCGGGGCTGATCCCGCTGCCGTTCCTGTTGTTCACCCGCGCCACTGTCGTGAGCGATTGCGACGAGCCGGTGATGCGCAACACCACCCGTTTCGATGGCAGTTATCTGGAAGACAGCCGGGGCCGCCGTGGTGCCCTGCGCTTTACGCCACGCCAACAACCCCGCCCGCACTGGCTGACCAAGCTGCTGCAGGCATAAGAGAGGGCCACCCCATGAACACAGCACAGGTCATCGAGCTCGTTCAACAAACCAGCGCCGCCGACGTGGCGCTGGCAGAGATGCGCGCCCAGTTCGGCCGCAATGGGGCGGCCAGCCGCTGGTCACGTCTGCCAACCAAGGCCAGAGCCATCGTTTGCTATGCCGCTGAAATATCACCGGAGCTAGGCAAAAGCATGGAGTTGCACGATTTCGACGTCACTCAGAGAGAAGCGATCCGCCTAGCCCTGAGCGACCTGCTGGCCACCCTGCGGGAATTCGACGGGTCAGTGTTGCACCGGTACGAGTGGCACCGGCCCCACCACCACGCTGAGGGGCCGAGCCGTAGCGAACTGGAACAGGCAGAACATGAGATTAACCAGCGCGCCTTGCTCAACGAGAAGGCAAACACATTGGAAAGCCGCATAGCGGCAATGAGAAGGGTGCCCGGAAACGGGCAATAAAAAACCCCGCTATCGGTGCGCCAACACCAGCGGGGTTTTCAATCAATCAACGAGGTAAACCTCATGAGCAATAGTACAGCAGAACAGGCGATCCGCAAAGTCGCCAACTCCTTGATAAACACCCACCGCCCCCAGCTGGGCGCATGCCACAGCGTGGCGATCGAATCCAGCCTTGAAGCCCTGGCCGAACTGGCCGACGAACTGAGCCTGCTCGACATCTACGCCGAGCTGACCAAGCGTCTCGAGATCCTGCGCGGTGGCCAGCGGCCCCACATCATCGGCGTGGATATGGCCAGCGGCCCAGATAGCACCGCTGTATTCCAGCCGCCCTTTGCCCATGAGTTGAAAGGGGGTGCCCAGTGACTGACGACCTGTTCGAACTCGAAGCCCCGCAAGACGCGCTGGGTACCACAGAGGTGGGCCCCGCACATATGCAACCACCGGCACCAGTCAGCCCACTGACCAAACACTGGGAGGCTGCCGTCGATGAGTTCGCCAGCTCGGGTAGCGATGCAAAGAGAAATCGTGACATCACCCGGGAATTGCTGGCGCTGGGCGCTATCCGCGCCGTGTACTGGCTGGCCGTCGGCAGCGCCGAACTGGCACTGGCTAAAGAAATCGCCGAGTGGTGGGCAGACTGCGAACCACTCCACGGCTTGGGGGAAACCATCAAATGAGCAACCAACATGCCATCGACCAGTGGGTTTCTAACATGATCGCCGCCGAGGCCAGGCTACACGGCCTGCAGCTCGACTTGCTGGACCTGCGTAAAGATGGCCCCCACGGCCAGCGCACTCCAGCCAGAACCCACCTGACTTTGTGCCGCCAAGCCCGCACTGCCGCCCGCATGGCTTCACGCAAAATCCAGTCTCTCTATGCCGGAGGCGCCATCTAATGACCCATCAAAAACCAGCCGGGCTTGCCCCGGCTTTGGGCGTCGTGCGCCCTGCAAACACTAATCCCGTCACGCTGGAGCCCTGCACCAAGTGCCACCAGATGGCGGTATGCATGCCGGTGGCAGGCCGCCACGGTCGCCGATCCTACCCCTATTGTGTCGAACGCTGCTGGCCGCTGGCCTGCGCCGCCAGTGAAACCGTGGTGAAGGCCGCCCCTGCTGCCCGCCCCTCGATGTTGTGCAGCTGCTGCGGAGATTTCAGCCATGTGCGCCCGGTCATCCTGTCAGGCAATCGCATGACCAGCCTGTTTTTCTGCGAAACCACCTGCTGGTCAGATCGGCTGGCAACCCTCGACATGGTACCTACCTGCACCCAGTGCGGTCGCTACCTGCAACCGAACGAATACACAGCTGAAAAATGCGGGATGTGTAAGTGAACGAACCCATCAACAACCTGCAGGGCATCCAGCTGCCCCAGCACTACCTGGTCAGCCACCATGCCATCAATATGGCAGGGGCTGCCGAACAACTGGCCCGCGTAGAGTGGCACGTTGCCAAGCCGTTGGCCAAGACCTACCTGCACCGCTACCCGGCCAACCCGAAAACCGCCAATGTCTGGCTGCGCCGCATCGTTGACGTTTGCGAAGCTGCGGCGGCCCGCTTCCCGATCCCGGTGGTCGACCTGCACAACGACATGCGCCGCGAGCTGGTCGCCGCCGAGTGGGCCCGCCGCTGCCAGCAACTACTGAACACCGGCGCCAACGAGCGCACCGCCACCGAACTGCTGGCTGACCTTGGCTCTCAGGCACAGGCGTGGCACTTCTGCCCCACCTTGCCGGTTCACCCCCGCACCCGCGCCGAGCGCCTGCTGGAAAGGCCGCTAACCGACGCCGAGCGGGCCAATCTGGCCCCCGCCGTAGACAAGTTCGAGGGCGATGCCGCCAGCCTGCTGGTGCGCCTGCTCGATGAGTCCTGGTGGCTGCGCAAGATTAACCGCGCCTGGGCCATCTATTGCGAGCTGATCGCCATCCTCACCGGCCAGGTGCGCAAGGGGGTCAGCCCCTACGCCAGCGCCCACGCCGTGCGCGAGTTCACCCAGCGCAAAGCAGCACAGCGGGCATGGATGGAGAGCATGAGCGCCGTCAACGAGGAGCTGGGGCAAGAAATCGATCTGACTGACGCCATCATGGCATCCGTGGCCAACCCCGAGATCCGCCGTCATGAGCTGATGGTGCGCATGCGCGGCTTTGAAGACATGGCACAGGAACAGGGCAAGCTGGGCCTGTTCCTGACCCTAACCGCCCCATCCAGCTATCACGCTTGGCGGGTGGGCAAACAAGACAAGGCCAAGACCTACCAGAACGAAGACTTCAACAACGCGACCCCGACCGAGACAAACCGCCTGCTGTGCAAACAGTGGGCCCGCTTTCGTGCCGCGCTGGCGCGGGAAAAGGTCGGGGCCTTTGGCTTTCGGGTGGTGGAGCCGCACCACGACGCCACCCCGCACTGGCACTGCCTGCTGTTTATCAACCCGGAACATCAGCACGTCTTTCTGACCCTGCTGGCCTTCCACTTTACTGCCGCCGAACGGGACGAGCTGAAAATGCCCAACGGTGCCGAGCTGAACGCGTTGGCCCAGTCGCGCATCCGTAACAAGTTGCCGCACATCAAGAGCCTGCTCGACATCACTGACAAGCAGACCATCAAGGCCATCAACCCCAGGGTGAACTGGAAAGAAATCGACCCAACCAAGGGCAGCGCCACCGGCTACATCGCCAAATACATCGCCAAGAACATCGACGGCCATGCCGTGGGGATGGATTACGAGGCCGAGGCCCCCGTAGACCACACCACCATTGCTGTGGCCGCTTGGGCCAGCTGCTGGCGAATCCGCCAGTTTCAGCAGATCGGTGGCCCAGCCGTGAGTGTGTGGCGCGAGCTGCGCCGCTTGGGTGACGAGGTGATCGAGTGGGATTGCATCATTGAAGCTGCCCGCCACGCGGCAGATAACAACCGCTGGGGAGACTTTATCAATGCCATGGGCGGCATTGATGCCCCACGCAAAGAGCACCTGATCCGCCTATCCAAGCGGCTGGACGAAGCCGCCAACAAATACGGCGAGGACGTAATCAAGCTGCAAGGGGTGATCTCTGACGTGGGTCAGACCACCGCCACCACCCGCACAGAAGGCTGGCAGATAGTGCGCAAGGGGGCAGAGGTGCAGGGTTTGGGCGAGCAGCGCGAGCATGCAGTGGGCGAGCGCAGCGAGTTGCCTTTGAGCAGCGGCAGCTGCGCCCCTTGGAGTTCTTTCAATAACTGTACGGAAGGATCCAAATCAGGGGTTAAAGGATCCACTCTGGCCAAAGAGTTGATCCGAATGGGTCTTGATGCGAGCAACGCCGCCCTGCTGCAACACGGCAGCATCATCAATGCCGGTGGCCAGTACGTGCGCCTGGTCAGCGATCGGCTGATTGTGACCCGTCGCTGGCCTGGTGCTGGCGATGCGGTCGCCAATCAGCTGACCGCCGAGGTCGAGGCAGAACTGGCCAACCGCCGCGCCGCCAGCAGCGCCGAGCTGAAAGAGCAGGCTCGAGAGCTGATCCACACCAGCGGCAGCGTCACCAACTGGCTGGCCGCCATGCCGCTGGCGCAGGCCGAAGAGGCTATCGCCATCTTCACCCGCCTGCTGGACGACGAAGAAGACCGGGGCCGCTACCAGCCCACCGAACAGGAGCAAGCCCGGGTGGACTGGCTGGTAGCAGATAACAAGCGCCATGAAGCAGAAATCGCAGCAGCCCGCCAACGCCGGGGCCTTTAACTAAGGAGGTTTGTATGAAGAAGAAACCCGCCCGCATGCTCTGGACTGGCACCATTGTATGTCAGACCACCGGAAAGAAACTGTGGATTGCCGAGGGCTGCCACTACGATAAGGCCAACCCTGGTGCCCGCGAATGGCTGAACCCAACCTTCAATCCGGATGAATACGAATTTCCAGAGCCAGAGCAACCCAAAGAAACATGGTCGCCTTACGCAGAGGGGGAATAGCATGCAGGACCTCATCACCCACGCTGACATCGAACGCCTGCAGCCGCATTGCCTGCGGCTATGGCCCATCATCCAGCAACACCCGCCGGGATCGGCGGGTCGTACTGCCATCACCCGCGAACTCAATGGCCTGCCGGCCGCCGACCGCCACATCTGCGATCAGTTGCTCGACCGGATGGAACGGGTCATCCGGTTCGAGGATGCCTGGTTCCCCTTCTACCAGGGCGAGGTCGACACCATCACTCCTCCGGTGAAGGCCAAGCGGGTGCTACCCACCGGCCCTACCGCCAAGCAGGTATGGAAGGACACCCGAGCGCGGCAGGGTGCGTTTGCCAAAGGGATCACAAGATGAGTAAACCAAAGGACGCGAAAGCCAGAAAGCAGGCGCAGCGATCAAGAGACGCTGCGCTCGGCATCCAGCGGGTTGAGGTGCGGCTTTCCATCCGCGAACGCGAGCAACTGGAAACTCTGCGCTGTGCTCGCGCCGGATCCGGTGAACCCTACAGCGCCGACGAGTACATCAGTACCCTGCTGCGCCGCGACTGGGAACGCTGGCAGCAGCAACAAGCAGAGCTGGCCGCGCAGACCTGCCCAAACTGCGAATGTGCTCTGCCGGCTGGGTGCGGCGGCGCATTCAAAGGGGAGCTCGCCTGCTGGCACACCCGCGGAGATAAAACCTTGGCACTGTGACCGGTCACGATTGATAAAACAGATTTCATCCAAAACAAAGCCCCTCTCAGGGGCTTTGTTTTATCCTAGGCGGTCAATGCGTAAACCCGCCTCGTCAATATGACGGTCAATCGCATCAAGACATGATGAAAAGTTGGCAGAGAAGCCCCCACAAGCTCTGGCCCTAGCACGGAACTCTCTGGCTAGGACCAGCGCTTCCCGCCAAGTATCAGCACTGACCACATGCGAAGGCGTCAACGGTGTAAGCTCATTCGTCATTGCACCACTCGTTTTGGGGGCAAACCCCATAGGCAGAATATCGTAAGCCGGTGCAAGATGGTACGGGCGCCCATGGCTACTGATGAACGACAGGTTACCGTTGTGCATATCGGTATTGCCAATCAGCATCCCGAATGCCCAAAGCCGTGCTGCACCGGCAGAGGCATCAGGATGGACCACTTTCTCCGCAACCAACTTGTTGACCAGGCTCGGCCAAGGAGATCTAGCATCGCCGACGAACTCAGCATCTAGCGCCCGCAGCGAAAACACACCGATACGACCGAGTAGCCCAACTCGGTCAAAACGGGGGATCTCGAGGAAACGTTGGCTGCCGAAATCAAATACCTGCGTCTCTACTCCAAGCACTCCCAGCGCTAGGTGTTCCGCCAACAAGAGATCTCGCCAGCGCTCACTAATCTGGTTATCGTCCGGTACCGAGAACTTCACCAACACATGGCCATTGTCTGTATAGGTACAAAACTTAGGCTGTTCGCCCCCCGCAGATGAGCCAGGTACTTCGCCGACGCCAGCTGCTTCAGCCAGTGCGGGGTAAGCTGTAGCACGATCAACCGGGGTGGGAGACGACATCTCCAAAAAATGGGTTCGCGCCTCTTCACCTATCAGCAGGTTGCCGACTGCATCATGACCATGTGCGAGCAATGCCCTGACCACATCCGCTTCACCCCACTCTTCCGGGTTTGTCGGCAAGCCTAACTCAGCAGCATACGACGATGCGTAGGCCCGCCCGAGATATCCCTGCGGTCGCATATCGTACAACCACCACGGCAGTCCATCGCTATGTAGACTCAAGCTGTCATCCTGCACCATTACAAACCCACCTGGGCGAACAGGGATTAGCTCACCAAGAGACTTAACGGTCCCTGCATCAGTGACACGATAGATGTGCGCAGAATTAAATCTTCGATAGGCATCTCGCAGGGCATATTGAATAGATGGACCAGCCCCAATTCGGACAACATCATCGCCAATCTCCCCTAGTGCTCGAGAAACTGTAGACTTACTAACTGCCAGCATTTCAATTAGTTGGCTAGTAGACATCGGTCCCTGGCTGAGCAGTTGGCGAATCGTGTCGAAATGGGTAGACATGATATTGAATAGCTCCATGAATAGATGGGTGAATCGATAAATGAATCGATAGATGAAGAAGTAGGTGAAGAAATAGGTGAAGAGATATCCTATCAATGATATGACACCCAGTCACTACCCTAGAGGGCGCAGCTAGCAAATGAATTGCTCTGACGGAAAGTGAAGGATCACAAGAAGGATCCCATAAGCCACATCTACACCCGCAATGCGGACGAGTTTACCCCTTGTTCGAGGTGGCCAAGCACCGCGAAGCCGACACCTACTACTCCATTATCCATGAATACCCGATGACCTTGGCGGCAGCCCAGCGCATCCTAGCCGACAAGACCCGCCATGTTCAGAGCGCCCCCCACGACGACCGCGACTGAAACAGGTTGCTCCCCCACCTGCACCTCCTACCGACAGCAAAGAGTTGGTAATGTGAACCCGGTCAGTGAAATTCTTGGGGGGCCTTGGCCCCCTTCAATCGACAATTTTTAGGGCTTAAGGCAAGATAACCACATTTACAATAAGTGCATCATTTTCAGCAGGTTGCAATCAGCAAACATATGAGAATCGGTGTGGGTTGGCATAACAACAAAAGCATGGGTAATCGAATATGGATAAGTCTGAACAACCAGCAGAAATCACCGCACTGATCAAGCAAGCGGAACAGGGTGACGCGAATGCTCAGTTCAAGCTGGGGTTTATGTATGAAAAAGGCAGAAATGTTGCGAAAAACGATAGAACTGCTTTCAACTGGTATTGTAAAGCTGCCGAACAAAAACATGCAGGTGCCCAACTAAGATTGGGGCTGATATACCGGTGGGGGCAAGGCGTAGAGCAGAGCGACACACAGGCTGCGGAGTGGTTTTACAAAGCCGCCGAACAAGGAAATGCAAATGCTCAGTGCAATCTGGGAAGGATGTACGAGGATGGTCAAGGTGTAGCGCAAAACTATAAGACTGCTATCGAGTGGTATTTAAAGGCTGCCGAGAAAGAACATGCAGGTGCCCAGTGCAATTTGGGGTGGATGTACCAGCATGGCAGGGGAGTTGAACGAGACGATAGTATGTCTGTCACGTGGTATCGCAAAGCAGCTGAGCAAGGGGATGTAAATGGCCAGTGCAGTCTAGGGTTCATGTACATAATGGGTCGGGGGGTAGACCAAGACAATAGCACGGCTGTCTATTGGTTTAGCAAGGCTAGTAAGAAAGGAGATGCGCAAGCCACCATCAATCTTGGTCTGACATATATGAACGGGCACGGTGTTGAACAGAGCTATGCAAGAGCACGAGCATTGTTTCGCAAAGCCGCCCGAAATGCACAACCCCAACTTCGTTTTCAAGCCATTGAGTTACAAGACCAAGCTGAGCGCTACATTCTATCACCCCAGATAACCAGGATTCGGGAACGCATTCTGGCCCAACTGAAAGTCAAAGATAGTGTCACCATGACCCACTACACCTCACTGCTGGTTGGCAATGCCTTATTACTGGAGCAGAGCCCTCTGCGGCTGGGGCATATCAATGCGCTTAATGACCCCAATGAAGGGAAGCTACTCTGGCGCTATCTTGGCCATACCCCAGTTGAGAGCAAGCCTGCCTTTGTCGGATGCTTCCTGCCAGAGGAAGACAGCCTGAATATGTGGCGGTTTTACAGCAAAGACCATCAAAAAGAAGATGCCTGTGGCTGCGCCATTACCTTTCATACCGACAATTTTTTTGATTTCGAGTTGCTCTCAAATCAACCGAATTATGCAGAACAAGATGAGAAAAACTTGGCATTCTCTAATTCAGGTAAATCACCTCAAGAGAGCGCAGCTTTCTATCGCGTCGTCTATATCAAAGGGGAAATGCTGATTCATGGCGATGACAAAGAAAGCGCCCTACTGAAGTCGTTCAAGGAATTGAAAAACGCGGTAGAAAAATTCCTAGGCCCTAAACCAGATATAGAAAAGCTACGGCAACTGTCGCGGTTATTAGGGCCGTTACCCTATCTGCTGAAAGATGCGGACTATGAAGCAGAAAAAGAACACCGCGTTATCGTTACCCATCTGGAATACGGCGCCAAAGAGATTCAGGTACTAGAACCTGACTTAATAAATGGCCGCCCTCCACGACTCTATTTGGAGCTGCACCGGCTCAATCACCTTACCCCGGTCAAACATGTGACCCTGGGCCCCAAGTCCCCTCATCAGGAGATGATGGTTCCTTACTGGCATCATCAGCTAGCCAGCAAATTCCCTGATCAGCTAAATGCCAAGCAAGATTTTTATATCAAAGCTTCCAGGTGCGCTTATCAGTGAATGGGAAGAGCAAGGTGGTGGAATGCCCCCCACCCCAGAACGGATGTGAAAGGATCTGACGGAAAGTGAAGGATCGCTAAAAGGATCCGACTTGCCCCGCACGGCCAGCGCTGGCGCGGGGAGGTGTTCCCCTCCCCCATCGTTCACCCGCATGGAAATCGACACATAAAGCGGGCAGGCGAGGCGGGGTCCCGATTGCGCGCCAGCGGTGCGCAGGGGGTTGCAGAGCAGCAACCATAGCCCGCCGGCGCAAGCAGAACACAGACAAAGATGTCAGGCAAAACAAAGCCCCTCGGATGAGGGGCTTTTCGTACCGCATTTCCAACACAACACATGAGTAACTCTAGTATTGATTACTCAGCTTGTACTGTCAGATCTGACAGTCGGTAAGACGTGAATCGGATGATCTCCTCCCCAGCCCAATCGTTCATCGCCAGCAGGCTGGCCTTGATGCTGTCGATTTCGTTGATGTCGAACACCTGGGCCGCCTTGGTCACATCACCAAACCCGCCAGTATTGTTGGGCATCACCCCCATCAGCTGGGGTGGTACCCGATGGGTGGCCAACTGGTCATCCCGGCTCACGTTCTTGATGCTCAAGAAGTCATCCTTGGCCGCTACCTCGGCCACCGGGATCAACTTGACCCCATCCTTGCTGCCGCCAGGCGTGTAGAGCAGCAGGTTACGAAAGTTGCCGAGGCCCTTGCTCTGGCGCAGCGCCTCCTTGAGCTTGGCGATGTCCCCCTCGTTCTGCACCGCATCGGTGATGTGCATGATGAAACCTGCATGGCTGCCGTTCTCATAGTAGCGGCGGCGAAACAGGGTGGCCGACTCGTTCAGCAAGGTCGAATTCAACCCGCCCACATAGTCGGGGATGCCGTAAATCTCCTGGTTGATATCGCTCTCCATCACATGGCCCACACGACCTGCTGGCAGATCCTGCTCCTGCCCAGGCTGGGCAATCCACCAATAGGTGGCCATATCCAGCCCCCGCCGGGTGTACTTGGCACGCAGATGGTCATAGCGCAGAACTCCGCCGATCCTGTTATGTACCGCCTGCAGGTAGCCGTTGCCAAAAATAAGATAGTCCAGCGCCAGCCCGGTGAAGCCCGCCAGACTCAGTTTCGGATGAGGGATGAAGCACGATCGCAAGATATTGCGCTTAACCTGAATGGCAGAGGCATGATGCACCCCGGCCCGATAGACCCGCGACAGCCCATTGAGAGAGAGCGGCGGCTCATACCAGCGGCCGTTGTGCATCGCTTCCAGGTAGTCGAACACCTCCCGCTGCGATAAGACCGGCACCGGCTCGCCGAAGCTGAACGCCTCGATGGTCTCGCCTCCGGATGGCTGGGTCGCCGTCACCGGCTGCGTAGGGGTTGAAGAGGGGCGACGATTGCGACGTTTGCTCATTAGAAAAACTCCATAGAACCGGTATTGGTACCGTTGGCGCCTGCCAGCGGCTCATGTAACAGGGCCTGCATGGTTGCCCAGGCAATATCGGCGTGGCTGGTCTCTTCGGACCGGCTGGCCTCAAAGGTCGGCATCTTGCCGGCGGTCACCCCCCGGCGGATGCTCATAAAGGCGGCGGCCAAATCATTCCAACCGCTGTCGAACTCAAGCCGCCCCTTGTCGATCACATCCATTGCCTTCATCACCATGCGGATCTTGATGCTCGGGTTGTACTGAATCTCGGTCACGGCGGGATAGAACTGGCGCACCAGCTGTAATACCCCCTCCCCGATCCCGGTCGAGTCGATGCCGATATAGGCCGCGTTGTAACGGATCGTCATCTGGCGGATGGCTTCGGCCTGGGCGGCAAAGTCCATCCCGCTCCAGCGGTGGCGCTCCAGCACCCTAAATTTTCCGCCCGGTACCGCAGGCGGGGCCAGCACGGCGCAGCCGGCACTATCACCTTTGCCGCCCTTGGCTGGGTCATAGCCGATCCACACTGGCCGACTACCGAGTGGGCGCAGCGCAAACGGCTTGTAGTCTTCCCACAATTCCCAGCTGTCAACCATGCAGCGCTGCAGGCTGGCGAGCGGGAACACGCTGGCCGTGTCGTCCATGAATTCGCACATCAGCAAGTTGCGGTACTCATCCTCGGAGTACTCCCCGCGCAGCTGATCCAGGTCGAAAAGATCGCAGCCACCGCGCACCGCATCCTCGACCGTGACAATCTGTCGCCACTGGCCGTCGGCGCATAGTTTTCCACGGGCCAGATTGGCGTGGCTCAGGTCAATTTCAACCCGGTCAGCTTTGGCCTTGCCTCGGTTGAAGTTGGCACCAGACCAGAACGCATAGGCGGGATGGGATAGGCTGGAAGGGGTGGAAATGTAGGTCTGACGCCACTTCTTGTGCATCGCCATACCAGAGGCCACTTTGCGGAACTCAAGAAAGCCATGGATCCAGAAATACTCATCCATGTAGATGTTGCCGTGGTAGCTCTGGGCTGTGCGGGCGTTGGTACCGAGAAAATACAGGTGCGCCCCGTTCGGCAGCACCATGGGGTCGCCTTTCAGCTCAACCCCCTCCTCCTTGGCAAACTGGATGATGTACTGCTTGAACACATGGGCCTGCGCCTTGCTGGCAGATAAGAAAATCTGATTTCGCCCGGTCACCAGGGCATCAATGAACGCCTCGAAAGCAAAGAAGTAAGTGGCCCCAATCTGGCGCGACTTGAGCAGGTCGCGGATCCGGTGCAGCTTGCCCGCCTCGTACCAGGTGCGTTGATAGCCAAACATGGTCGACTCGAACCGCTCGATTAACCGCTCCTGCTGCTCGGGCTCGACCACATTGCGCTCGGGCGCCTTCTTCGGCCCCTTGTTGCGGTTCGCCACCTTGGGATTGAGGTCGGTTTCATTGCCGCCATTGCTGTATTTGTTGACCCGGGCGATCCGCTCCAACTGGCGGCCCAGCAGGTCAATCTCCTTGAAGTCGCCGCCGCTCTTCACCTCCTTGGCAATCAACTGGCACATCCGCGCCTCAATAGCGAAGTCGACTCGGTCAATGGGTTTGATGTCATTCCAGCCGTCGCGCTTCTTCCAGGTCGAGACTGTCCCCTCCGGCGTCTGCAGCAATTCAGCAATGGCGCGGAGCGGGTAGCCCTGAAAGAACAGGTGCATGGCCTGCCGTCTGGGTTCGATATGGGGGAAAAGTAAGGGTGCTGTAGTCATGGCGCCAGTCTACCCAGCCGCCACCGCTCCAAACTCCACCGCGCCAGTGTGCCTGCGCCGTACACACTGGCCGCCGATTGCACGATCCCGCCCGTCCCCCAGACCATAACCGCGACATCACCACCCAATCACCAAAGGGATCCCAGCTCATGGCTAAGTCCAAATTTTTCCGTGTTGCCGTCGAAGGGGGCACGACCGATGGCCGCACCATCACCCGCGAATGGATTGAACAGATGGCCAAGCGCTACAACCAGTCCACCTATGGCGCCCGGGTCAATATGGAACACATCCGGGGCTTCGACCCCAAAGGCCAGTTCAAGATGTACGGCGACATCACCGCCGCCAAGACCGAAGAAGTCGACATGGAAGGTGAAAAACGTCTGGCCCTGTTCGTACAGATCGACCCGACCCCTGAACTGGTCGAACTGAACAAGGCTCGTCAGAAGGTGTTCACCTCTGTCGAAATCCACCCCAACCTGAACGAGAAAGGCGCCTACCTGATGGGGCTGGCCGTCACCGACAGCCCGGCCAGCCTAGGTACCGAAATGCTGCAGTTCTGCAGCAAGGCCTCGACCAACCCACTGGCCGAACGCAAGCAGTACAAGGAATGCCTGTTCACCGAAGCGCTGGAAACCGTCATCGAATTCGAAGACGAAGCCGACAAAGGCCCCAGCCTGGCCGAGCGCATCACAGCCATGTTCAGCAGCCACAAAAAGCAATCCACCGCGGATTTCGGTGACGTGCATCAGGCCGTCGAAGCCGTGGCCAAAGAAGTGACCACCATCGACGCAGACCTGCAGAAGAAGTTCACCGCACAGGCCGCCACCATCACCGAACTGACCAGCCAGCAGGAAGCCACAGCCAAAGCACTGGCTGAACTCACCGCGAAGCTGGAAGGCCAGGAAGATTTCAGCCACAAACGCCAGCCTGCCACCGGTAGCGACGGCACCACCATTCAAACCGACTGCTAAGGACCCCATCCATGCGTAACGAAACCCGCCAGAAGTTCAACGAGTTCACCGGCCAGGTGGCCAAACTCAACGCCATCACCAGCGCCATGGTGCAGTTCAATGTGGAGCCGAGCGTCCAGCAGACCCTGGAAACCAAGATGCAGGAATCGGTCGAATTCCTGAAAATGATCCAGATCATCCCTGTCAAAGAGATTAAGGGGGAGAAAGTAGGCATCGACATCGCCGGCACCATTGCAGGCCGCACCGATACCAGCACCAACGTTCGTGAACCAAGCGACCCCAGCACGCTCTATTCCAATGAATACGAGTGTGCCAAGACCAACTACGACACCAGCCTCCCTTACAACAAGCTGGATATCTGGGCCAAGTTCCCCGACTTCCAGACCCGCATCCGCGATGCCATCCTCAAGCGGCAGGGGCTCGACCGTATCATGATTGGCTGGAATGGCGTCGCTGTGGAGAAGAACACCAACCGTCAGACCAACCCGCTGCTGCAAGACGTGAACAAGGGCTGGCTGTATCACATCCGTGAAGAAGCCCCGGCAAAAGTGATGGATGAAGGCGAACCAGGCTCCGGCAAGATCTATGTCTATCAGCCGAAGAACGACGCAGACACCAAGGAAGGCGACTACCACAACCTCGATGCGCTGGTATTCGATGCCGTTAACGAGGCTATCGCCCCTTGGTATCAGGACGACACCGATCTGGTGGTCATCTGCGGCCGCAAGCTGCTGGCCGACAAATACTTCCCCATCATCAACAACGCCGACAACAACCAGGAAAAGCTGGCCGGTCAGGTGCTGGTGAGCCAGAAGCAGATTGGCAACCTGCCTGCAGTACGCGTCCCGTTCTTCCCCGACAGCGCCATTCTCATCACCAAGCTGAAAAACCTCTCCATCTACCCGCAGGAAGGTGCCCGCCGCCGCCATATCGCGGAAGAACCCCATCGTGACCGCGTCGTGAACTACGAAAGCTCCAACGATGCCTACGTGGTAGAGGATTACGACTGCGTCGCCCTGATCGAAAACATCGTCATGGGGCCGAAACCGGCCACTGGCGGTTAAGGGGGCGATATGACACCTGCCCGTCGCAACCGCGAACGCAAGCTGGCCGCCCTGCAAGGGGCGGCCAATCCTCAGTTCGACCAACAACGCGCCAATGCCTACGAGCTGCAGTTGATGCAGCTGGCCGAGCACCGCCGCACCCTCAAGGGCATCCAGAGCATCGAGCGCAAGATCGAGGCCAAGCGCCCCATGCTGGCCGTCTACAAACCCTGGATTGATGGCCTGCTGGCCGCCGACCGGGGCGGGCAAGATGACGTCCTGGTGACCGTCATGCTCTGGCACCTCGACACCGGTGATCTCGAAGGGGCATTCCCCATGGCCGACTACGTGATCCGCCACGGCCTCAGCACCCCCGATCGCTACGAGCGCACCGCCGCCACCATGATCGCCGAAGAAGTGGCCGACACCGCCATCAAACAGCAAGAGGCTGGTAACGGCCCCAGCTGCGGGCTGCTCTATGCCTACCTCGGCCTGCTTGAACCCTGCGACATCTTCGACCAGGTGCGCGCCAAGCTGCACAAGGCAGTGGGCCGTGCCGCACTGGCCGAAGGGCTCAAGCCGCAAGCCGCAGAGCACTACCGCCGCGCCATCGAACTGCACGACAAGGTCGGCATCAAGAAAGAGCTCGAAGTGCTCGAGCGTGAATTGAAAAAAGAACAGCAGCCCGACGCCCAAGGCGGCGGCAGCTAACCGAGCGAACCCCGCACCCTGGGCGGCTCGGGCCTGACGAATGCCAGCGGCATACCAGACGGCCCGACCACCGCCCAACAAGCGGATAAACAAACACAGGAGCACCATGAGCACCGGATTCATTGCCACAGCACCGACCGCGCCAGATGAAGGGGATATAGCCAACAGCCCCTTCTGGCCCGCGATCTCGCTGCCTGACCTGCGTGAAACAGTCCGGCTTGATGGCACAGTCACCACCGCCCGCCTCACCCATGCCGTGGTCGACGCCATCACCAGCGTCAACCGGGATCTCGCGGATTGGCGCAGCGCCCGTCAGGCCGAAGGCCACGCCACCCTGGCCGCCGTCCCGAGCGAAGTCATCAACAACGAATCGGTGCACCTGCACAGCTACCGGCGCGCCGTCTATGCCATGACCCGCGCCAACCTGCTGGAGCGTTACACCGACTACAGCGCCACAGGTGACGGCGTCAAAGGGGCCGATGCCAAAATCGTCAGCTCTGACGACCTTTACCGGGATGCCCGCTTTGCCATTCGCGACATACTCGGCACCACCCACAACACAGTGGAGCTGATCTGATGCAACTGCGCAGCCAACAGGGCGACACCCTCGATCTCATCCTGTTCCGGCATTACGGCTACACCGCAGGCATCACAGAGCAAGTGCTCAACCTCAACCCCGGTTTGGCCACGCTCGGCCCCATCATCCCGACCGGAACCCTCATCAACATGCCAGCGGCCCCCACCCAGGCCGAGCAGCCGCTGATCCAGCTATGGGACTGACCATGAGCCGCCTCGACGACGAACTCGAACGACTGGCCGACATCAGCGATCAGCAAATCGCTGCTCGCATCCACGCTGCCCGCATCAGCGGCACCGGCCCCCACTACTGCATCGACTGCGAAAACCCCATCCCGCAGGCGCGCCGTGAAGCGATCCGGGGCTGCGAACGCTGTGCCGAGTGCCAGACCATCACCGAATTCCAAACCGCTCGCCACTACGGCGGCAAACGATAACAACAGGAGAGCACGATGCCAGAACCGATTTCAGCCAGTACCGCCAATGGCGTAGCGCTAGCCCTTGCGCTTGCCTCCACCGCACCTTGGCTAGACCCCATCATCCTGCTCGGCGCGTTCGCCGGAGCACTACTCTTTGGGCTCACCAGTGAGGAGAAGATTGCAGGACGGGTCATTCTCCTGTTCCTCACCTCGTTCATCTGCGGGCTGTTGGCGGCAGATTTCACCGTTCAGATGCTGGCCAAACTGCTGCCGGCAGGCATCGAGATCAACAAGGGGGTCGGTGCCATCGTGGCCGCCGCCCTGGCGGTGAAAATACTCAAGGTCGCGATGAACGCGATCCCCGGCCAGCTCGGAGCCCTGTTCAGCCGCAGTGGCAAAGGAGGTGGAAATGATCCCCACTAACCCTACATACGCCATGATCTACACCGCGATCTATACCCTGATGTGCACCGCAATCTGCCTGCGAGTCATGTTCTTTGACAGCCGGGATAGCCACTATCTGGCACTCCCAGCCTGGCTGTCATGGGTGATCTGCGTGGCCTCGGCCTCGGTACCGATCCGTTTCTTGTTCGGCACCATCCTCGTCCCCGACCTCGCCTCCGTCATCATGACCGCTTTCCTGCTTTGTGCTGTGTGGAGCGATGGCGGTTCTATCTATCACCTGCTGCGCAGCAAGAAGCACTACAGCACGACCGACAGGAGGAAACCATGAGCCTCAAAAAAGGGGATACCGGCACCGCCGTTGCCGATCTGCAGCGCCGCCTAACCAAAGCCGGTTATCCGGTGGATCCTGACGGCTGGTTTGGCGATGCCACCGAGCAGGCCCTGCTCGCCTTCCAGCGGGATCACATGATCGCCGCCATCGGTCAGGCTGGCCCGCGCACCATGGCCGCCCTGCTTGGCAGCGAGCGCGGCAACCAGCTCACCATCCACCACATGCAGCGCGGGGCTGACCTGCTGGCCCTGCCACTCGCCACCATGGCCACCGTCGCCCAGGTCGAAAGCATCGGTGAAGGCTTCACCAACGCCATGTGCCCCGTGGTGCTGTTCGAGCGGCATGTGTTCTACAAGCAGCTCACCAAGCACCAGGGCAAGGCCACCGGCGACCAGATGGCCGCCAGTTACCCCAATCTGGTCAACCCCAAGCGCGGCGGCTATGCAGGCGGCGCGGCCGAGTGGGAACGGCTGCAACTGGCCATCAGCCTGCATCGGGATGCCGCCATCGAGTCGGCCAGCTGGGGCATGTTCCAGATCATGGGCTACCACTGGCAGACGCTGGGCTTTACCTCGGCCAGCGACTGGCTGGCGGCCATGCAGCGCAGCGAGGTCGACCACCTCACTGCCCTGTGCCGCTTCATCCAGCAAGACGCTGCCATGCACAAGGCGCTGCAGGGCCGAAAGTGGGCCGACTTTGCCCGCCGCTACAACGGCCCCGCCTACAAAGACAACGACTACGACACCAAGCTGGCCAAGGCATACGACCACTTTGCCAAGGTCTACCAGGTGAAGGCGGTGGCAGATGTGGCTTAACCTGCTTCGCTCCCCCCTCACCTGGTTGCTGATCGCCTTGGCCATCACCTTGGGCGGCTGGGGCTGGTCTGCCACCTCGGCGGCGACCGCCAAGGGTAAGGTCACCACCCTGCAAAGCGACCTCAAGGCCGCCGACGACAAGGTCAAAGAGGCCGAGCGGCGGGAAAAACTCAAAGACACCACCATCACCACCCTCACCGGCGAACTGACCGCCCAGGCAGAAGCCGCCGCCCAACTGCAAAGCCAGCTCGGCGAACTGTCGATGACCGCCGCCACCCGCGCCGACACCATCAAGAGGCTCAAACGTGAAAATGCTGAACTTAGGTCTTGGGCTGATAGCCCTCTGCCTGACCCTGTTGTCAGGCTGCTCAAGCGCCCCGCCCTCACCGGCGCCGCAGATTATCAGGCTCACCTGTCAGGGCCTGACCCCCTGCCAGCTGCCACCGGCCAGCCCGGCCAATAACGGCGACCTGCTCGACCAGTTGACCCAGACCGAGGCCGCCTGGGCCAGCTGCGCCGCCAAGGTCGATAGCCTCATCACCTGCCAGCAACGGCAGCAACAACAAGGGAGTGGGGATGGAAAAGCCAAAACAGATCCGTGAAGTGCTGACCAACTGCGTGCCGCACCTCAAAACCAATCCGGACAAACTGCACATATTCATCAATCCGGGTAACGTCGAAAGCACCGGTGCTCGCTCGCTCTCGTTCGAGTGGCAATACCCGCTCTCTATCGGGATTGAAGATTTCGCCGGCCACCCGGATCAGATCATGGTGCCGCTGCTGGCCTGGCTGCGCCAACACCAGCCCGAGCTGATGACCAACGACGAACTGCGCAAGGATGGCATCACCTTCGAGGCCGAATACCTCGCCAACGACCTGATGGACCTCATCATCACCGTCAAGCTGACCGAGCGGGTCAGGGTCTGGCAGAATGAACAGGGGATAGGCTGGGAGCACCTGCCAGAGCCGCCGGAAGACCCCTATGACGGCATCACCTGGGAACTCTTTATCAACAGGGAATATCAGCCATGGCCACCGACGACCTAAGCCGCCTGACCCAATGGGCCGACGGTCTGCTGGCCAGTATGGAGCCTGCTGCACGACGCCAGTTGGCTGGCGAAATGGCCCGCACCTTGCGCGCCAGCCAAACCAAGCGGATCCGGGCCAACCTCCAGCCCGATGGCAACCCCATGGCTCCGCGCAAACCACTCAAGAAGCTGGCGAAAAAACGCGGCACCACCCGCCGCAAGATGTTTCAGCATCTGGTCAGCCCCCGCTGGCTCAAGACAACCAGCACCGAACATCAGGCCATAGTCGAGTTTGTTGGCTCGGCCAACCGCCTCGCCACCATTCACCAATATGGCCTGAAAGACCGCATCAAGGGCCTCGAGATCCGCTATCCAGCGCGGGAACTGCTGGGCATCACTACCCAGGAGGTGGAGCTGTTGGAGGGGCTGTTGCTGGCCCATTTGACCAAATGACACAGCGTCAGCTCTTGCCTGTAGAAACAGGGACTTATACGATGCCAAGGCACATGAATAGGGCGGGTTAAAACATGGACAGGCAAGCAGCGTTACGTGAGCGCATCAAGCAGCGGATAAGCACCAAGAAGGCATCAGTTGAAAAGTCATCAGGAAGCGACTTCACAGAGTCAAATTGGCATTTCGTGCATACATTGTTGGCCGCTACCCCATTGCTCACGGCAGCCATCTACTTGATGGGAATGGCTTATCACTACGGTTACATCTCTACGTTTGGGCTAGACAGCACCGAGTTTTCCTTCCCCGCAGACACCACCCTGTTATACGGCTTTATCTCGCTTATTGGTCTCATCTCCCCCTACAGATGGTGGATTCTTGGCGGCTTCATCACTCTCATTCTCGGCCTTTTCGTCATGCTGTTTCTACCGACGATACGCCTGGGTACGACTCGACTTTGGCAACGTGCTTGGCTGAGGAATGGGATCCTCTGGCTAGCCCATAAGCTCCGTAGCCACAAATTCTCGTTCATCATCACCTGCCTGGATTTTGTCGTCCGCCTATACGACAAACTCTTCATCGTCGTGATGCCTATCCTGTTGACGATGTTGGCTGCAATCTATTGCGTTCCCGACGGGGAAGCTCAAGCCAAGAAAGAGATCGCACAACTGGAGAAGGGGGATAAATCCACAAGCAAACTCAGCAGCACTTCTACATGGCTGGGCGATACCCCTCACATCAGGATCATCTGCAATACAACTCACTGCGCCTACCGACTCAAAGATGGCAAAACCCTTATCCTGCGCCATGACCAAGTAGAGCAAACATTTCTCCCCCCCAAAGAGTCCAAGAAGTCCTGACAACCCGACACGGGGCCGCTAGATCCTGGCCGACCGCACCCGCCATATCCAACCCAATACCCACGGCGACAGCGACTGGCCAAAGCTGATCCCTATCACACGCCACAAACCCAAAGCGATCGGCTGGTAACTCATTGATACAACAGTCACAAAATGAAAGTCCCATACGGGCCTTTCATTTGCCCTTATGTAGCAGCACGTGGCATTCTTGCTACAACGATACATAGGGGTTCAATATGAATAAACGCTATCAGGTATTTGTCAGTTCAACATTTACTGACCTAAAAGATGAACGAAGTGCTGTGATTCAAACTCTGATGAAGATGGACTGTATTCCTGCCGGAATGGAATTGTTTCCAGCTATGGATGAAGAACAATTTGAATTTATAAAAAAAGTGATTGACGACTGTGACTATTACTTGCTGATATTAGGTGCTCGTTACGGTTCAATATCTCAAGACGACGGTCTCAGCTATACTGAAAAAGAGTATTTATATGCAAAAGAAAAAGGAATGAAAATAATTGCTCTTATTCATGAAGACCCAGATCAGCTACCAGTTTCAAAAACTGATAAGGATTCGTCTCTTAGTGAAAAGCTCGGTATTTTTAGAAGTGCAGTATGTACTGGCCGAATGGTGCAGTTTTGGAAACATGCTTCTGAATTACCAGGTGCTGTAGCCCTGAGCTTACTCCAAACAATAAAAACATATCCTGCGGTCGGTTGGGTTAGAGGTGATAGTGTCACTTCAAATGAAACACTTACTGAACTACTTTTACTAAAGCAACAAAACGAGTCACTTAAGAAAGAGATGGACCAACTAACAGCCAAACCCAAATATAACATCCAAAATATAGCAGGACTATCACACTCATATAACATTAGTGGGAAGGGGGCTGACTATATAGGTAACCAACAACACCCCATCAATAAAACCATGACATTTGGGGAGATTTTCAAAATACTTTCACCTATTATAGTTTCACAAAATCAAGATCAAAATGTGAAAGGACATTTAGCTAGAGAAATATTTCAGATGAAATATTCAAGTGTTGATGACCAATGTTTTCAGACAATTAAGTTTCAGTTTGAAGCTCTTGGGTTAATTGAGTTAACTGATCTTGCTGGGCATTTATTCTGGAGCTTGACCCCATTTGGAAAGCAAACAGCAGTTGAAAGTATCGTAATTAAAGCAGAGTAAACCATCCGCGCCAGTGTATACACCTTAGATACACTGGCTTTCCCTCGCCTTCCCAGCCATTGCCCAAAACAATGGCCCCATGCAACCGATCCCGACTGAACTCCAACGCCTGATCGACAACCTGATCCGCATCGGCACCGTGACCGAAGTGCGATCCGGGGAATGTCGTGTCAAAACCGGCGACATCATCACCAACTGGCGGCCCTATGCAACAGCACGGGCCGGGGCTAACCGTACCCGTCACCGCCTGAGCATCGGCGAACAGGTCATCTTGTTGTCAGTCAGTGGCGATCTGCGTAATGCGTATATCCTCGGCTCCCTCAACGCCACCGCCGCAGATGAGCCACTGCGCGAGGATGACAACCCCGATCTCGACCGCACCGAATACAGTGACGGCGCCATCATCGAATACAACCCGGCCACAGGCGCACTCAACGCCACCGGCATCAAGTCCGCCAATATCTCGGCCTCCGTCACCGTCAAGCTGATCACCCCCCTGGTGGAATGCTCCCAGGCGCTCAAGGTCGGTACCACCATCACCGCCGGCGGCAAAATTACGGCTACCGCCGCCAAGATAGGAAACGTCGAAGTCACGACCCACGGCCATAAAGACGTGCAACCAGGCAGTGGCCAATCAGGGGGCCCTGTATGAACTGGCTCGGCATGAACGCTGCGACCGGTCGCGCCATCAGCGCGACCAACCACATCATCCAGTCGGTGCGCGACATCCTCATCACCCCTGTGGGCTCTCGCGTCATGCGCCGCGACTACGGCAGCGAGCTGTTTTACCTCATCGACCAGCCCCAACATCAGGCCACCCGCCTTCGCCTGATGGCCGCCACCGTACAGGCCCTCATCAACTGGGAACCGCGCATCACCATCACCCGGGTCGATGTGCATGGCGGCAGCATGAATGGCTCACTCACCGTTGAACTCACCTGGCAGCGCAAAGATGGCGGCGCGCCAGATTCAAAAACAGAAAGTGCCAGCATCACCATCCCCACAGGAGTCGCCTCGTGAGCACTATCACCCTCTCCCAACTGCCCCAGCCAGACGTAATCGAAGCCCTCGATTTCGAGACCATCCTCGCAGAGCGAAAAGCCTACTTCATCAGCCTCTATCCTGCAGACCAACAGGCCGCCGTCACTGCCACCATAGCGCTGGAATCCGAGCCAATAACCAAGCTGCTGCAAGAAAATGCCTACCGGGAGCTGATCCTGCGCCAGCGCATCAACGAAGCCGCCGTGGCCAACATGCTGGCCTGGGCAGAAGGGGCCGATCTCGACAATCTGGCTGCTAACTGGAATGTGACGCGCCTCACTATTCAGCCCGGTGACCCGACCGCCACCCCGCCGGTGCCAGAAATCAAGGAAGATGACGCCGCCCTCAGCCTGCGTGCCCTGATGGCGTGGGATGGCCTCAGCGTGGCAGGCCCAACAGGCGCCTATGAATATTTCGCCCTCTCGGCAGATGGCAAGGTGGCGGATGCCAAAGGCTCCAGCCCATCCCCTGCCCAGGCGCTGGTCACCATCCTCAGCACCGAAGGGGACGGCACCGCCGATGCCGCCCTGATCGCCAAAGTCACCGCCGCCCTGAACGGCGAAAACGTCCGCCCGGTGGCCGACCGGCTCACCGTGCAAAGTGCCGGCATCATCAACTACACCATCAACGCCCAGTTGCACATCGACAGCCAGGGCGCAGAAGCAGACGTGATCCTGCAAGCGGCCAGCGACAGCTTGGCCGCCTTCATCAATCCCCGTCGCCGTATCGGGGTCGAAGTGCCCCGCTCTGCCATTGATGCCGCCCTCCATGTGCAGGGAGTGCGCAAGGTAGACCTGATCGGCTGGACAGACATCACCCCCAGCTCAACCCAGGCAGCCTACTGCACCGGCTTCACCGTAGAGCGGGCAGCATGAATACCCTGCTACCGCCCAGCACCAGTCGAACAGAGCGCCATCTGGCCAGCACTGGGGCGCAGGCCCAACAGCTGCCGATCCCGTTGCGCACCCTCTGGTCACCCTGGACCTGTCCCGCCCACCTGCTGCCCTATCTGGCTGCCAGTTGGAGCGTCGACCGCTGGGATGACAAATGGCCAGAGGCCACCAAGCGCCAGGTGATCGCCAACAGCTACTTCGTCCACAGCCGCAAGGGCACCATCGGCGCCATTCGCCGGGTGGTCGAACCCCTCGGCTTTCTGATCCGGGTGCTCGAATGGTGGCAAGAAACCCCTAACGCCACCCCAGGCACCTTCAAGCTCGACATCGGGGTGCTCGATACCGGTATCACCGAGGCCATGTACCAGGAGCTGGAACGGCTGATCGCCGATGCCAAACCCATGACCCGCCACCTGACCGGCCTTGCCATCAGCATGGAAACCCGTGGCCCGCTCTATCTGGGGGCAGCCTGCTACCTGGGTGACGAGTTGACCGTCTACCCCTACACCCCGGAAGCCATCGAGATCAGTGGCCAGCAATGGCACGGCGGCATCACTCACACCCTCGACACCTTGACCATTCAACCGCAACAGACAGGAGGTGCCAGTTAATGAGCGCCATCTATTTCGCCATCCCCACCGATGCCGGGCAGGCCAAAATTGCCAACGCCATCGCCCTAGGCATCCCGCTGAAAATCACCCACATGGCCGTCGGTGATGGCAATGGCCAACCGGTCACCCCCAACGCCGCCCAAACCGCACTGATAAGGGAAAATCGCCGCGCCCCACTCAACACCCTGTTTCAAGACCCCTTGAACCAGGCACAACTGGTGGCCGAGCAAATCATCCCGGAAGACGTCGGCAACTGGTGGATCCGTGAGGTCGGTCTCTTCTCCGAAGACGGCACCCTGATTGCCGTCGCCAACTGCCCGGATACCTACAAGCCGTTGCTCAGCAGTGGCGCAGGCCGCACCCAGGTTATCCGCATTGTGCTGATCGTCAGCGACACCAGCGCGGTGGAACTCAAGATTGACCCGTCCGTGGTGCTGGCAACCCGCAAGTATGTCGATGATGTGATGGCAGCCCACAAGCTAAGCCGCGATCACCCGGATGCCAGCGAAACGGCCAAGGGTTTTACCCGCTTGGCTACCCAGGAACAAGTGGATGCCGTCACTGCAGATGATGTGGTCGTCACCCCGAAAAAACTGACTCAGCACTACAAGCGCAAAAATATTCTGGGGGTGGTGTCACAAACTGCCGGCATCCCGACCGGGGCGATCATTGAGCGGGGCAGTAATGCCAACGGTGAATACATCAAATTCGCCGACGGCACCCTGGTGTGCATGGCATTGGTATCCATCGCTTATCTTCAACCAAGCATGATGCAAAAGAACTGGGTGCTACCACATCCGCATGTCACAGGCCTCATCGTCATTTTCACAGGGCCACAACTGACTGATGTCGGTGCAAACGCTGGGCGAGTGAACAGAGCTGCAGCACCAGCCGCCGCATTCAATGGGCCAATATCCTCCACCCAACTGAGGCTATTCGCCACAGGCACGGATGTATTTCAGCCTGGTGATGCTGCCAATGCAGCCGCTGCCTTGGCTATTGGCCGCTGGTATTAAGGAGACACCATGAAAATCACACTCTCACCCTCTCGCCGTGATGAACCGCTCACCGCTCGCGTCAGCGGTGACACCCTCTACCTGAATGGCGAAGCGATTGATTTCACTCCGCTGCAAGAAGGGGATGTGCTGCCATATACCGCCATCGACAGTCCTTTCATAGGGGATGACGTCTGCCGGATTGATGGCGAAATTCACCTCACCCTGGTGCTGCCTTATGGCACCAATGCTCCCTATGAAACCCGCTTCCCGGCAGCATTCACCGAGCCCATGACCGTGGTCAATGGCGCGGTACCGTTACCTGCCTATGACGCAGTGGAAAAGGAGACCACATCATGACGATTGATTGGACACAACGGATCACGCAAGAACAGCAGACTCAGCAACTTGCCAGCTCGTTGCGCGCCCTGCGCGATATGGCGATCAGCGAGACATTGACGGCAGAGCAGTACACTGAGCTGCTCGCCTACCGTCAACAGCTCAGAGACCTGCCATCCGCCCCCTGCTGGCCCGCCATCGAGATACCGCCGCCCCCTGCTTGGCTGGCACAACCCTAACCAACACCCCGCCCTGTGCGGGGTGTTTCGTTACTGCCGCTCATCAACCCCTTGTCACCGCCGTTCCAGTGTATCCACGCCGGATACACTGGCCGCCGCTCGCCTGTCATCCCCTGCCCCTGCATCCTGACCCTGCTCGCATCACATGCACCACCTATGCAAAAAGCTCCGTCCGGACAACAGGAGAACCTATGGCACTGGACCAATTTCACCACGGCGTGCGCGTCGTGGAAATCAACGAGGGCACCCGCACCATCCGCACCGTCGCCACGGCGGTGATCGGCATGGTCTGCACCAGCGCCGATGCTGATGCTGCCTACTTCCCGCTCGACAAACCCGTGCTGATTGCCAACCTGCCAGCAGCCATCGCCAAAGCAGGCAGCAACGGCAACCTCAAGAAGTCGCTGCAAACCATCTATGACACCGTCAACACCATCGTCATCGCCGTGCGCGTGGCCGACGGCGCCGACGCAGCCGAACTGACCAGCAACATCATCGGCACCATCAAGCCCGATGGCAGCTACACCGGCCTCAAGGCACTGGAACGGGCCGCCCCGGTCACCACCGTCAAGCCGCGCATTCTCTGCGTGCCGGACAACTGCAGCCTGCCGGTGGCCACCGCCCTGGCTGGCATGGCCAAAAAACTGCGCGCCTTTGCCTACGTGCCGACCATCGCCGAAACCGTCGAGGCTGCGCTGGCCTATCGTGAAAACTTTGCCAGCCGCGAACTGATGCTGGTGCATGCCGACTGGACGGCATGGGACGTAGCAGCGAATGCCAGCGTCAAGCTCGATGCCTGCCTCAAGGCGGCCGCCCTGCGGGCCCTTATCGACAAAGAGATCGGCTGGCACAAGACCCTGTCCAACGTCGGCGTGACCGGGGTCGATGGCATGACCAAGTCCCTGTTCTGGGATCTGCAAGACCCCGACACCGAAGTCGGCCTGCTCAACGCCAACGAGGTAACCTGCCTGATCCAGGCCAACGGGGTCCGCAACTGGGGCAACCGCACCTGCTCGGACGATCCCCTGTTCTGCTTCGAGAACTACACCCGCACCGCCCAGGTGCTGGCCGACACCATCGCAGACGCGCACATGTGGGCCGTCGACAAGCCCATGACCCCGACCCTGGTGAAAGACATCATCGAGGGCATCAAGGCCAAGGGCCGCGAACTGGTCACCGGCGGGTACCTGCTCGGTTTTGACTGCTGGTACAACGAGGAGCTCAACGACAAAGACACCCTCAAGGCTGGCAAGCTGCGCATCGATTACAACTACACACCGGTACCGCCGCTGGAAGACCTCGGCTTCCAGCAGCGCATCACCGATTCCTACCTCATCGACTTCAGCGCCCGCGTCGCGGCTGCAGCATAAGGAGCCACCATGGCACTGCCACGCAAAATCAAACGACTGAACGTCTTCCTCAACGGCGATAACTGGGTCGGTGAAGCGGAAGACTTCACCCCGGCCAAGCTCTCTCGCAAATTCGAGGCCTATCGCGGCGGCGGCATGGGCGGTGCCGTCAACATCGACATGGGGATGGATGACAGCGCCCTTGATGTCTCCTTCACCTTCGGCGGCTACGGCGACCAGCTCCTGCGCTGCATGGGTGAACCCAAAGCCGACGGCACCAGCCTGCGCTTTGCCGGTTCCGTCCAACGCGATGACACCGGTGAAATCGTCGCCGTAGAGATCGTCTGCCGTGGCCGCTTCAAAGAGCTCGACCGGGGCACCCTCAAGGCAGGTGACAACACCCAGGCCAAGGTCAGCATGGTCAACACCTACTACAAAGAGACCGTCAACGGCCAGGTGATGCATGAGATTGACCTGATCAACATGGTCGAGATCGGCCCCGATGGCGTCGACCGCATGGCCGAACACCGCAAAGCCATCGGCCTCTAACCCACCCAACAATCCAATGGGCGGCCAACAGCCGCCCTCACCACATCAACATCAGGAACAAGCACCATGGAAAACAAGACTGTCACCCTCGACACCCCGATCCAGCGCGGCAACACCACCATCGCCGACGTGCAGTTGCGCAAGCCCAAGGCGGGTGAAATGCGCGGCCTCAACATGGCCGACGTCCTGCAGATGGACGTCAACGCCCTCACCAAACTGCTGCCCCGCATCACCACCCCGATCCTGACCGAAGCCGAGATTGGCAACATGGACCCAGCGGACTTAGTCCAGCTGGGCAGTGAGGTGGCCGGTTTTTTGATGACGAAGAAAATGGGTTACCTGGCTGCGTAGATGACCTGATGGCAGAGATTGCCATCATCGCCCACTGGCCGCCGTCCGACATGGCGGCCATGGAAATCAGCGAGCTGATGGGCTGGCACCAACGCCTCGTTGAAACACACAACCGCATCAACGGGGCAGAAGAACAATGAACCCTCTCAAACTTCAAATCCTGCTCGGGGCGGTCGACAAAATCACCGCCCCCCTCAAAGTAGCCAGCGGCCAGAGCCGCCTGACCGCTCAAGACCTGCTCGCAACCAAGAAGCGCATCAAGGAACTGGAAACCCAGAGCGGCCAGATTGATGGCTATCGCACCCTAGGTAACCAGATCGGCGCGACCCGGGCCCAGCTTAGCCAAGCCCAGCGTGACGCTCAGCAGATGGCCCAGCAGTTCGCCAAAGTGGAACAGCCGACCAAGGCCATGACCCGCGCCATGGAGCAGGCCAAGCAGAAGGTACGCGACCTCTCCCAGCAAGAGCGTGAAATGGTCGCCCGCCACGGCAGCCTGAAACGGGCCATGACAGAAACAGGCATCAATACCAAACAGCTTGGCCAGCACCAGCGTCAACTCAAAACCGACCTTGCCGCTGCCAACACCCAACTCGACCAGCAGCGCGCCAAGCTCGGGCAAGTGGCGGCCCAGCAAAAGCGCCTGAGCCAAATCAAAGCCAGTTATGACAAAACCATGTCCATACGAGGCACCATTGCCGGCTATGGCGCCGCGGGCATGGCAACGGGGGCCGCGGGCCTTTATAAAATCAACAGCATGGCCTCGGTCGGTCTGGATTTCGACGCCCAAATGTCAAAGGTGCAGGCCCTCACTCGCCTGCAAAAAGGCAGTGATGAGCTGGCCATGCTGCGCCGACAGGCGCGGGATCTGGGCGCATCTACCAGCTTCACCGCCATGGATGCCGCAGGGGGCCAGGGCTTCCTTGCCATGGCAGGCTTCACCCCCAAAGCAATCAAGGATGCCATGCCCGGCATCCTTGATATGGCCAAAGCGGGCGGCATGGAAATCGCCCGCTCGGCAGACATTGCCTCCAACATACTGACAGGCTTTAAACTCCCCGCCGCCGAAATGAACCGGGTCGGCGATGCCCTCGTCGCCACTTTCACCCGCTCTAACACCTCACTCGACATGCTGGGTGAAACCATGAGGTATGCGGCCCCGGTGGCCGCAGAACTGGGGGTCAGTCTTGAAACCTCCGCTGCCATGGCGGGCAAGCTGGGAGATGCAGGGATCCAGGGCAGCATGGCCGGGACCGCTCAGCGAGCCATCATGGGGCGACTCGCGGCACCACCAAAAGCGGCGGCTGACGCCTTGGCCGAGTTAGGCATAAAAACCAAAGACGCCACCGGCAAGTTGCGAGAAATGCCGGATATTCTCACCGAGTTACACCAGAAAACCGCCAAGCTGGGTAACGCCACACGCTCGGGATTCTTTAAAGCGATCGCGGGTGAAGAGGCATTCGCCGCGCTGGCCATGCTCGTCAACCAAGCCGGCAGTGGTGATCTGCAAAAGCTGATTGCCGAGATTAAACAAGCCAAGGGCGAATCTGCCGAAGTGGCCAAGGTCATGGCCGATAACGCCCGGGGCGATATCGATGGCCTGACCTCAGCATGGCAGGACCTCAACATCGAAATGATGACCTCCCAGAACGGGCCACTGCGTGGCCTGATCCAGCAAATCACCGCCATGACCCGTGGTATCGGTGAATGGATGCGCGCCAATCCAGAACTGACCGCCACCATCACCAAGGTTGCCGCCGTCACCGCCGTGGCTGCTGCTGCCGGTGGCTCGTTGCTGCTGATCGTGGCTGGACTGCTCGGCCCCTTGGCTTCGTTGAAGATGGGCTTTGGCATGGTGGTGACGATGGGGGGGCCCTTGTTGACCTTCATCAAACTCATGACCATGGGCATGCTCAAGTTCGGCCTGGCCATGCTCACCAACCCTATCGGCTGGTTCATCATGGGGATTGCCGCGATCGCCGCTGGCGCCTACCTGCTTTACAAAAACTGGGATGGGGTCACCCAATGGTTTCGCGAACTCTGGGACAAGTGCAAAGCCCCGTTACTCGCATACTGGGATCTGCTGAAAGAGATCTTCTCCTGGACACCCATCGGCATGCTCACCATGCATTGGAGCAAGATCTGGGCTTTCTTCGACACCCTGCCAGCCGGTGCCGCCAACAAGGGGAGAGCCATCATCGACGGCCTGATTGGTGGCATCGCCGCCAAATGGGAAAGCCTGAAAGCCAAGATAAAAGCCCTCACCGACCTGTTGCCTGACTGGATGAAAGGGGGCGGTTCGGTCACGGCCAACATAAATCCTTCGCGGTACCTGACTGGTAACTACAACCAACCAGCCTTGGCCAGTGGTTACGACTATGACACTACCCGTCGGATCCGCGAGCAAGTGCAGCCGGTGGCATCGAGCCAAATAGCAGACGCAAGCCGCACTGTTAGAGAGCAAGTGATCAACGTAAATGGGAATGGAACTGGCCGCGATGGCCCCCGCATTGTGCAGACAGCAAAGCCAGTTGCAGCAAGAGGGGCATCGTCAACCACCGAGATCAACGCCCCTATCAACATCGTTCAACAACCGAGCCAATCCGGCGCCGACGTGGCGCAAGAGGTAAGCCGCGAACTGGACAAGCGCGAAAGGCAGGCCGCCGCCCGCAAGCGCGCCACTCTTGGCGATCGCAACTAAGGAGCAACCACCATGATGATGACCCTGGGCTGGTTTGTGTTTATGCGCTCGACCGTCGCCCCACAATCCCAACAAGATGAATGGGCATGGCGCCACCCGGGCAATAACCGGGTCGGCGCTCGCCCGGCTTACCAATTCCTCGGCCCGGATGATGAAACCAGCACCCTGAGCGGGGTGCTGCTGCCCGAGGTGACCGGCGGCCCCGTCTCCCTCGACATGCTGCGCCAGATGGGTGACAGCGGTGAAGCCTTTCCCCTGATCCAGGGCGATGGCGTGATGCGCGGGTCATTCGTGATAGAGGGCATCAGTACCACCCGCAGCGAGTTTTTCGACGATGGCGCGGTCCGCAAAATTGAATTCACCATCAAGCTCAAGCGGGTCGATAGCAACGACAGCTCCCTCGGCAACACCCTGCTGGGCCGCACGGCGGGCAACCTGCTCGGCCGCCTGGGTGTGGGCAAACTGATCGGCAGTGTCGGCAATAAACTCGGGGGGCTGTTCTGATGGGCGCCTTTGACCAGTTCGGCAGTCGTCTGGCCGACAATCTTGGCATCACCAACCCGCTCGACGCCCTGCGCCAAGGCCATCCGGTACCTGCTTACCAAGTGCTGGTCGATGGCAGTGACATCTCTGCCACCATTCGCCCGCGCCTGATGTCGATGACCATCACCGACAACCGGGGCTTCACTGCCGACACCATCGAGATCACCCTCGATGACAGCGATGGTCAGCTCGACATGCCACGCCGTGGCGCCACCCTGCGCGCCTTCATCGGCTGGCAGGGCAGCGCCTTGGTCGACAAGGGCACCTATAAAATTGACGAGGTGGAACACAACGGCGCCCCCGACGTGCTCACCATCCGGGGCAAGTCGGCAGATCTGCGCGGCGGCATGAACAAACTGCGCGAACGCAGCTGGCACCAGACCACCATAAACAGCATCGTCGAACAGCTCGCCGCCCCCTACCAGCTCACACCCTGCGTGGGCGACTCGCTCAAAGGCCAGCTGATCGACCACATTGACCAGACCAACGAAAGCGACCTCGCCTTTCTCACCCGCTTGGCGGGTCAGTGTGATGCCATCGCCACCGTCAAATCTGCTCGCCTGATGTTTATCAAGGCGGGCCAAGGTACCACCGCTAGCTGTGATCTCTCTGTAGGTTGTTCACTCGGGGCATTCCCGGAAAACTGGAGGCGCCAACCAAACCAATCATCCGAGGTGCCCCAGTGAACAACCATAAAAATGCCCGATTAACCGTCTTTGG
>NZ_JAACFY010000017.1:0-113437 GCF_029237305.1 Aeromonas sp. 2MA4
CAAAGACGGTTAATCGGGCATTTTTATGGTTGTTCACTGGGGCACCTCGGATGATTGGTTTGGTTGGCGCCTCCAGTTTTCCGGGAATGCCCCGAGTGAACAACCTACAGAGAGATCACAGCTAGCCCTCTTCTTCCGCTTGTTTACCCCCATCAGAAACAGACAAGGCGACCCGCAGGTCGCCTTGTCATTTACACCCTTGACGTTGTCAGGTCGTCGCCAGTTTGGCCTGCTCTTCGCCGCGCTTGAGCATAGCGTAGCCAACCCCTGTCACCAGGGAACCGGCGGCGATTGCCAGTATGTACATGAACACATGACTGATGGCGTTCGGAATGAAGAGCACGAACAGACCACCGTGAGGCGCAACCAGCTCGCAACCGAACAGCATGGAGAGTGCGCCAGTCAGAGCGCCACCCGCCATGCAGGCCGGGATGACGCGCATCGGATCCTTGGCGGCAAACGGAATGGCCCCCTCGGAGATGAAGCACAGACCCAGTACGAAGGAGGCCTTGCCTGCTTCCTGCTCCGTCTTGATGAACTTGGCGCGCGCCAAGAAGGTGGCGATCCCCATCCCCAGTGCCGGTACCATACCGGCGGCCATCACGGCAGCCATGGGGGCATAGGTTTTGGAGGCGAGCAAGCCGACACCGAAGGCGTAGGCCGCCTTGTTGACCGGACCACCCATGTCGAAGCACATCATGGCACCTATGATGACACCCAGCAGCACGGCGTTGGCAGAGCCCATGTTGTTGAGGAACTCTGTCATGGCACTCATGATGCCCGCAACCGGACCACCCACCACGTAGATCATCACCAGACCGGTAAACAGGCTGGCAAACAGCGGGATGATGAGGATGGGTTTGAGCGCTTCCAGGGTCACCGGCAGGCGCACCTTGTCACTCAGGTACTTGGCACTGTAACCGGCCAGGAAACCGGCGACGATACCGCCGAGGAAACCGGCGCCCAGGGAGCTTGCCAGCATACCGCCAATCATGCCTGGCGCCAGACCCGGACGATCGGCGATGGAGTAGGCAATGTAACCGGCCAGCACAGGGATCATCAGGGCGAAGGCTGAGGCACCACCAATCGTCATCAAGGCGGCGGCAAGGCTGCCTTCCACCTTGAACGCTTCGATACCAAAGATGAAGGAGATGGCAATGATGAGACCACCGGCCACCACCATGGGCAACATGAAGGAGACACCGGTCAGCAGGTGCTTGTAGGGGCCCGCCTTCTCCTCCTTCTTGGGCTGACTGGCGCCGCTGTGGCGATAGACCTTGGCTTCCAGCCAAGCCTTGTCGAGCTCGGCGCGGGTCTTCTTCAGCGCAGCACCGGTACTGGTGCGATACACCTGCTTGCCATCAAAGCGGGTCATGTCCACTTCGATGTCGGTGGCGAGGAACACCAGATCGGCGGCGGCGATTTCATCCGCGGTCAGGGCATTCTGGGCACCGACCGAGCCTTGAGTCTCGACGCGGATCTGGTAACCCAGCTGCTTGGCCATGGTCTCGAGCGCTTCTGCCGACATGAAGGTGTGGGCCACCCCGGTCGGACAGGCGGTGACTGCGACTATGCGTTTGGCCGAGGCCGGCTGGGCGGCGGCAACCGGTGCAGCCTGATGATGATAGACACTGGCACCACTGGCGGCAGTGTCAAGCACGGCAGCCGGATCCTGCAAGGCGAGATCCATGCTCCCCTGATAGAGACGCTTGCCGTCGTAGGCGGCGAGATCCACGGGGGCACTTGCCACCACCAGGATCAGATCAGCGGCGGCTATCTGCTCTTTTGAGGGGATCTGGCGCGGTTGTACGCTGGAGCCAACATCGAGTGTGAGCTCCCAACCCGCCAGTTTGGCCTGTTGTTCTATCCGTTTAGCAACGAGAAAGCTGGTGGCAATGCCCGCCGGGCAAGCCGTGACCAAGATTGCTTTCATTGGGCATCTCCTGAGTTTTCCATTGAAGGGGAATGGGTATTGAGTTGAGCGGGGGCAAGGTCATCCAGACGTTGCACACGCACCTGCTCGAGTAAAGGTGTCAACACGTTCATATCGTTAAAACCGACTGCCACCTGACTGACGGCCAGCGCCGAAACGGCGGTGGCCAGACGCAAGGTCTGCTCCGGCGCCCAGCCGAGGCTGAGGCCGTGGGCCAGCCCCGCCACCAGGGAGTCACCAGCACCGACGGTACTGACGACCTGCATACGGGGTGGTATGGCCTGCCAGGTGGCATCCGGACCAAACCAGACGAGGCCATCGGCACCGTTGGAGATGACCACATGGGGGATCCCCTGAGCCTGCAATTCACGGGCACACTCGGCCTGCTCGCTCAGGGTCTTGATGGGACGACCGGCCCACTGGCTGAGCTCTTCCAGATTGGGCTTGATCAGGGTCGGTGCAGCCTTGATGCCCTCTTTCAGAGCCACGCCGCTGCAATCGAAGATCACCTGCTTGCCTTTGGCCTTGAGCAAGGTAATGAGGCGGGCGCAATAATCAGGCGCCACCCCTTTGGGCAGACTGCCCGCCAGCACAAACCAGTCTGCCTGTGGCGCCAACTCGTCAATCGCGGCCTCCAGGGCCTTCACTTCACGCTCGTCAATGATGAGCCCCGGCAAGTTGAGATCGGTGACCCTGCCAGATTGCTCGGAGATCTTGACGTTGATGCGGGTGTTGCCCGCCACGCGCACGAAGTGATCATCCAGGGCTCGCTCGGCAAACAGCGAGACGAAGCTCTGCTGATTGTCAGCGCCGAGCCAGCCGGTCAGCCCGACGTCACGGCCCAGATCTTTCAAGACCATGGCAACGTTGATCCCCTTGCCTGCGGCGCGCAAATTGGCTTCGCTTACCAGGTTCACCTCACCAAGTGCCATGGCGCCAAGGCGGGTGGTGAGATCCAGCGCCGGGTTGAGGGTGATGGTGACGATATCCATCAGTGCGCCCCCTCACCCAGGCCTGCGGCGATGGCGGCGCCAATGCCCTTGAGGGCCGCTTCGGCATCCGCCCCTTCTGCGCGAAATGCCAGGCGATGACCGCACTTGACCCCAAGGCCGATCACCTTCATCAGGCTCTTGGCGGAGACGGCTTCACCGCTGCCATCGAGGTTGGCAACGCGAATGTCGGATTCGAACTCCTTGGCCACCTTGACCAGCATGGCGCCCGGACGGGCGTGCAAGCCATGGGGGTTGATGATGGTGAAGGTATCAGACAGGCCGCTCGCCGGCCCTGCTTGCAACATGGCAAGACCCTCGGCGCCAGCCAGGGTGGCAAGTTGGCCTGCGGCGGCCAGCTTGGCCAGATTGTCCAGCTGTGGCAGATGGCTCGCATCGCTGGCGCACAGCAGCAGCAAGGCGCTGACCGGCAGTTCACCCGCGGTGAGTGCGCTACTCGGGGTTGCCAACACCCAGCCGGTCTGGGTCGCTTGCGTACGGGCCAGCCAGACTCCCTCCCCCAGATAGGCAGGGTCACTTGCCAACAGTGAAGTGACCATGGCGGCCTCCCCCCAACCGGCGGATTTGGCGCGAGCGGCAGCCCCCAGCAGCAGTTGGTCACGGTCGTCTGCGGGGAAGTCGGCCAGGGTCAGGAACTGCACTTCTTTCGCCGCGCTGGCCCCGGTCAGAATAGCGATGATGGTGTCGGCATCGGTGGCATTTTTCAGCGCAACTGCCGCCTGCTCGTCACCCAGCACATGGGTAAGCTGGCGCAAAATGCCCAGATGCTCGTCGGATTTGGCGGCGATGCCGATGGCCACATAGGCGATCTGCCCCTCGTCCCATTCGATTCCCTTGGGGAACTGGGCCACCATGACACCCGTGCTCTTGACCAGATGGCGGGTATCCGTGGTGCCGTGGGGAATGGCGATGCCGCTGCCAAGGTAGGTGGCGTGCTGGGCTTCCCGCGCCAGCATGCCGTCCACATAACCTGCTTCCACCAGACCGGCCTCGGTCAGTTTGCTTGCCAGCAGAGCGATGGCATCCGCCTTGGTCGCCACCGACTGCCCCAGCAAAATCTGCTGCTGTGCCAACTTCAACATAGATATTCTCCATCAGGTTCCGGGCTGGCCGTGCGGCTCACCGGATCAATACAATTGAAAATTCGGGTAATTTGCCTGCTGACAATAGACCGGATTGCATCCCGCCGGAGCGATATCGCATTTTTATACCCGGACATCGATTGCCTGCTGACAAGCTGAATCGTTTCACTTACACTCAGACTGAATCGTTTCAGCCAATTGATCAAGTACCCGCAAAGAGTGCTTTTCAATGATATGATCCCGCGCACACTTTTCGGTGCCCTCACCTGGCAGTGACCGTGGGCCTTGCAACTCAAACAGAGCCGATATGATGAAACTGGATGAAATCGCCGCCCTCGCCGGTGTCTCGCGCACCACGGCCAGCTATGTGATCAATGGCAAGGCCGATCAATACCGCATCAGTCAGGCAACCCGTGACAAAGTGATGGCGGTGGTGACCGCCCACAACTACCAACCTGACAGCCGCGCCGCCTCCCTGCGCGGCGGCCAGACCAAGACCCTCGGCTTTATCCTGCCCGACCTCGAGAACGCCAGTTATGCCAAGCTCGCCAAGCGCCTCGAACAGGGGGCCCGAGCCCAGGGTTATCAGCTGCTGATCGTCTGCTCGGAAGATGAACCCGCCACCGAGAAAGAACTGGCCGAGATGCTGGCCAGTCGCCATGTGGATGCCCTGCTGGTGGCCAGTTGCCTGCCGCCGGACGACCCCTTCTATCCACGCCAGCAGGCGCGCGGTATCCATGTGCTGGCCATCGACCGGGCCATGGCCGCCGACAAGTTCGTGACCGTCGCCAGTGAAAACCAGAAGGCGAGCTTTGATCTCACCGCCTCCCTGCTCACCCCGGCGCTCAAGCACATTGCCTTGATCACCGCGCTGCCAGCACTCACGATCAGTCAGGAACGAAAAGCGGGCTTCGAGCAGGCTGTCGCCAGCCACACCACGGCCCGTCACCTGTGCGAAGGAGCACATTTCTCCCGCGTCGAGGGCTATCGCCTGATCAAGGAACTTCACCAGCAACTCGGCCATCTGCCCGAAGCGCTGGTTGCCACCTCCTACATATTGATGGAGGGGGTACTGGATTATTTGCTGGAACAAGAGACCGACATGAGCCAGCTCACCATGGCCACCTTCGGCGACGATCGCCTGCTCGATTTCCTCCCTTTTGGCATCAACTCCCTGCCCCAGCAACACGATGCACTGGCCAGCCAGGCGCTGGAGCTCGCCCTCAAGGCCATCAATGGCGAGTACCAATGCGGGCTGCACTACGTAAGCCGGACCCTCAAGCGTCGTCGCTAAGCAGCCCCCTCACTCGCTGGCGGCGACCGCCATCTTCGCCAGCGCGTTTTTCCTCCATTGGCTTGCCAGCCCTTTTCACTCCCCAGCACATAGTTCTGTCATCTTTTATTTCCACCTATTGCGCCCTTCCAGTACAAAATCCGACTTTACAGGCTTGTTTCCACTATTTTGATCCGTTAACTTGGCAACCAACTTTTACAACCAACGGGTTTTTCGTAACGATGCGTCCACTCCGATATTGCTAGCCTCCGGTTTCAACCCCGGAGGCGTCTTGATGACACCGCCACTTTCACTCTTTTTGAACACGCAGTTTCTCGATCCGGATGGACACAATGAACACCAAAACCCTGGGTTGTACCCTGTTGATTGCCGGCACCACCATAGGCGCCGGCATGCTGGCCCTGCCGCTGGCCTCCTCATCTCTGGGCGGCCCTGCCACTTTGCTGCTGATGATAGGGCTCTGGGCCCTGATGGCCTTCACCGCCATGTTGCAGGTGGAAGCCAGCCTCAACACCGGCAAGTGGTACCTGCACCAGCTGGCGGATCACCTGCTCGGCCCCTGGGGCAAGGGCATCGCCTCTTTTTGTATCCTGATGCTGTTTTACTCCCTGGCCTCCGCCTACATCAGTGGCGGCAGCAGCCTGCTGGCCCAGGCGCTGGCCGATGCGGGCATGACCATTAGCCAGGAGCAGGCTGCCTGGGCCTTTACCTTGCTGTTCGGTGGCATGGTCTGCGTCGGTACCCGCTCGGTGGATTACCTCAATCGACTGATGTTCGCCGTCAAACTGGTGATCATGGTGGCGGTACTGGGGCTGCTGCTGCCCCGCGCAGAAGGGCAGCACCTGCTCTCCCTGCCGCTCGGCCAGGGGTTGCTGCTGGCAGGCTTGCCGGTCATCTTCACCTCGTTCGGCTTTCACGGCTCCATCCCGAGCGTCATGCTCTATCTGGGGGATTGCCCCAAGCAGCTGCGCCGGGTCTTTGTGTGGGGCTCCGCCCTGCCGCTCATCCTCTATGTGCTGTGGCAAGTGGCCATTTTGGGGCTGCTCGGTCAGCAGACCCTGATCCAGAGCGGCGGGGCGCTGGATAGCCTCCTGGCCAGCGTCGGCAATCTGGTGAGCTGGCCTGCGTTTAATCAGGCGATGCACCTGTTTGCCGATCTGGCGTTGGCGACCTCTTTCCTCGGCGTGACCCTTGGGCTGTTTGATTTCATGGCCAAAGTGACTCGTCGCAAGGACAACTGGCAGGGCCGCAGCCAGACCGGGCTTATCACCTTCGTGCCGCCCCTGTTGTTTGCCCTCTACTTCCCGCAAGGCTTCATCATGGCACTGGGCTACGCCGCCATTGCACTGGCGATCCTCGCGGTACTGCTGCCGGTCACCCTGGTGTGGCAGAGCCGCAAGCAGGCAGAGGCGCACCACTACCGCGCCCCGGGTGGCGTACTGGCCCTGGGCCTTGCCGGTGCCATGGGGGTGCTGATCGTCGGCGTACAGGTGAGTGTCAGCCTGGGATTACTGCCAGCGCTGTAACCCTCGCCCCATGATGGATAACGAAAGCCCTGCCAACCCAGTTGGCGGGGCTTTTTGCCAGCAGGAGTACAGTAAAACCCAATGATGACTCCTTATCCTGGTCGGTATCACTTAGCCCCGTCATACCGCTCTCTTCAGCACACACATCGATGTACATATTCATCACTAGTCACGCAAATATGTACATATACGTACAAATCTTCTACACTGAGTGCAGATAAACCCTTCACGCCCTCTTGTGCGGCGTGAACAATACAAGGAGGAGATATGGCCGCAACAGCACAAAAAGCAATGAAAGAAGGCGCCATAGACCCCAGCAAGGCACTGCCAGTGGTATTCCGCATCCTGGACAAGTGGCAGTGCAACACAGATGAACAACTGACACTGCTCGGCATTTCATCTCGTTCAACATTGAACAAATACAAGGAGTCAAACGGCGGGATCCGCCTCAGCGTGGATATGCAGGAGCGAATGAGCTACCTCCTCAACATCCACAAGAGCCTGAGGGTACTGTTCAGCGCCGATGACAGCATCTATGGCTGGGTACGCAAGTCCAACAGCCACCCCTTCTTTGCCGGTCGCAGCGCGATGGAAATCATGAAGGGTGGCCGGGTGGCCGATCTCTATGAAGTGGCGACCCGATTGCACGCCTGGCGCGGGGGTATGGCCTGATGCAGGAGCCGCCACTGATCCCATTCAAGGGAGAGCGGGCCTACCGGATCATTCCGAGCCGCTACCCCACTATCTGTGTCTATGAAGATGTGGCCAATGCGGACGAACTGGAGGCGGTATGGGCCATGGAGGCACTGACCAACGACAGGTTGCGGGAGGAGGCGGGAGACTTGTCTCGCGTCCCCAGGGCCGATTGGCTGGTGGGCTTGCACGGGGGCAGCTATGTGATGGCCGCCTTTACCCATGTCAATCCGGAAGGGGCCCGTTTTACCACGGGCGATTTCGGTGGCTATTACTGTGCACCTATACTCGATACCGCCGTCAAGGAGACTGTCTACCATCAGGAGCGGATCTTCGGCTACACCGGAGAACCGGCCCAGAAAGTGCAGATGCGGGTGCTCTGTGCCGAGTTCAGTGCCAACCTGGTCGATATCACAGGGGACGCATTTCTCTCCACCCCTCTCTATCACGCCACCAGCTATAGCCAGTCTCAAGTCTTTGCCCTGGAGCAGAAAACCCGGGGGGTGGATGGCATCCACTACCGCTCGGTGCGTCACAGCGGCCACAATTGCCATGTACTCTACCGCCCCTGTCTCATTACCCGGATCCATCAGGCCCAGCATCTGGAGTACCACTGGAATGGCAGTGCCATCGCCAATGTGCTGGAGATCAAACTTTATGGGGAGTGATATCGAGACGAAACGCGGCAATAAACTGCCCGCCAGAAATGACAAAAGCCCTGCCGGATTGGCAGGGCTTTTTACATCAACCGATGCAGCGTGAGGGTGTCCCCTCACCTGCTTACTGGTTGTGGGTAGCGCGACGGGGGCGACGAGCCTGGGCCGGTTTGCCAGCAGCATCAACCGGACGCTGCGCACCTTGCGGTTTGGGCTTGCCACTGTTGCCGGTGCGAGCACCGCCAGCGTTGCCACCATTGGCAGAGCGACCGGCGCCCTGACGCTGGCCTTGACCTTGCGGACGCGGCGCTGCACGGCGCGGCTCGCTCGGGTCACGAGGCTCTTTGCGCAGGGGAGCGCCGATACCACGGGCAATGTTATCCAGGGTTTCGCGGGAGGCTTCAAAACCGGCCACCTGCTCGCACGGGATGTTCTGCTTGGTCAGACGCTCGATCGCCTTGATAAGCTTGCCTTCATCGGCAGCAACCAGGGAGATGGCATGACCGGCAGCACCGGCACGACCGGTACGGCCGATACGGTGAACGTAGTCTTCCGCCACGTTGGGCAGCTCGAAGTTGACCACTTGCGGCAACTTGTCAATGTCCAGACCGCGGGCAGCGATGTCGGTCGCCACCAGCACCTTGACGTTGCCATCCTTGAAACCGGCCAGGGCACGAGTACGGGCCCCCTGGCTCTTGTTGCCGTGGATGGCGGCGGCGCTGACGCCGTTCTTGTCGAGGGTCTCGGCAACACGGTTGGCCATGTGCTTGGTACGGGTGAAGACCAGTACCTGCTGCCAGTCATTGCTGGTGACCAGATGGCTCAGCAGACCTATCTTGTTGGCCTTGTCACACGGGTGCACCAGCTGCTCGATACGCTCGGCCGTGCTGTTGCGCGGCGCTACTTCGATCACGGCCGGATTGTTGAGCAGGCCGGTGGCCAACTCGCGGATCTCTTCGGCGAAGGTCGCGGAGAAGAGCAGGTTCTGACGCTGCTTGGGCATCAGGGCCAAGATCTTGCGGATGTCGCGGATGAAGCCCATGTCGAGCATGCGATCCGCTTCATCCAGCACCAGTATTTCGACTTCGTCGAACTTGACGGCATTCTGGTTGTAGAGGTCCATCAGGCGGCCCGGGCAGGCCACCAGCACGTCCAGACCACGGCGAGTCGCCATCATCTGCGGATTGATGCTGACGCCGCCAAATACCACATGGCTGCGCATCGGCAAATGTTTGCCGTAATTGCGCACGCTCTCGCCCACCTGGGCAGCCAGCTCACGGGTCGGGGTCAGTACCAGAGCGCGAATACGGTTCGGAGAAACCTTGCGCTTGCTCTCCATCAGACGCTGCAGCATCGGCAGGGTAAAGCCTGCGGTCTTGCCAGTCCCTGTTTGGGCCGCCGCCATCAGGTCGCGGCCAGCCAGAACGGCGGGGATCGCTTGCAGCTGAATGGGAGACGGGGTGTCGTAGCCTTGCTCGGCAACGGCACGCAACAAGGGTTCGGCCAGACCGAGGGAAGAAAAACTCATAATTACCTGCTAGGGATAGTGGCGCCGGGGATTTGTGGTGGGGCTCCTCTGCTGAGCCGATGCCATCTCACAAGAACTGGGCCTATTGAGAAAACAACGATTTCCCCGGGGAGCAGAGCAAAGGGGAAAGAATAGAGGCGCAGTCTAACGGAGTTGCTGTGGATAAACGAGAAAAATGTGATATTCATCCCAGCACAAACCCAAAAAGTGGGTCAGCGTCCTATTCAGCCCGCACACCTCAGAACTCATTCGAATCAAGCTATGCTGGATGCCAGATAAGATGCGACCATCATCTCAGTCCCGGAACAAGGAGGTTCAGGCTCATGGCAGTTCATATCACACGCATCCACAGGGCATGGCGACCCGTTGCCCTGCTGATCATAGCGCTGGGGGCAAGTCTGCCCCTTGGCGCCAAGCCCCCTTTGACGGTCGCCTGGAATCATTGGCCCCCTTTTAGTTACATCAATCCACAAGGCACTCTGGATGGGCTGGACGTCACCCTGACCAGCCAGATCCTCAGTCAAGCGGGGCTGGAGACGCGTTTTCGCAATCTGCCCTGGGCCCGCGCCCTGCATCTCATCGAGCTGCAACAGCTGGACTTGGCCATGGGAGCGCTCGATACGCCGGAGCGACGCCAGTTCGCGCGCTTCTCTGTCCCCTACCGGCGCAGCACCTTCGTGCTCTTGAGCAACAACCCCATACCGGGCCATGCCAATCCCTGGCAGCGTATCCAGAGCCTCCCCGACTTGTGCCAGCAGACAGCACTACGTCTGGGCAAGCTGCGCGGCACCCGCCCCACCCAGCAGATGGAGGACTGCCCTGCCCTCAAGAGCGCCACCGAATACAATGCCGACGACAGGTTGATCGATCTGTTGCTGGCCCGCCGTCTGGACGGGGTCATCATGGAGTGGCAATACGCACGCTATCGCCTGACACAGCTGGGGGCCGAGAAGGTGATCAGCTGTCAGTTGTTGCTGCACCACCAGCCAGTCAGCCTGATGTTTGCCAAAGAGGCGGTAAGCGAGGCCGAGATAGCTCGAGTCAATGAGGCCATCGCCACCCTGCCCCCGCCAAACATTCGCTTTGCCCCGCCTCCCTGTCGCTTTGGCAATCCAGAGGGCGAAGCAATCCCTCGGCCAGCATCTGCACAACCCCAGCCAGGCTGACAGTCGCTAAGCATTACACACAAACCCATAAAGAAGGCGACCCTGAGGTCGCCTTCTTGCTCTGTTCTTGACAGTGCATCTTGATCGTACACCCGGATCAGCCGGGCATTCGAAAAACCGATCAGCGCAGCTGCGGCGTCTGGGTCAGCACACCCTGATTCTGGGCACGATGGCGCAGCAGGTGATCCATCAACACCAGCGCCAGCATGGCTTCGGCGATGGGCACGGCGCGAATGCCGACACAGGGATCGTGGCGCCCCTTGGTGATCATCTCGATAGCCTCGCCCTCGGTATTGATGGTCTTGCCCGGCACGGTAATGCTGGAGGTAGGCTTTAAGCCTAAGCTCACCACTATGTCCTGACCCGACGAGATACCACCCAGAATGCCACCCGCATGGTTGCTGGCAAAGCCGGCCGGGGTCATCTCGTCGCGATGTTCGGAGCCTTTTTGCTCCACCACCGCAAAGCCATCGCCTATCTCCACCCCTTTCACCGCATTGATGCCCATCATGGCGTGGGCGATGTCGGCGTCAAGGCGATCGAAGACAGGCTCGCCGAGGCCCACAGGCACCTTGGTCGCGATGACCTGGACCTTGGCACCGACACTGTTGCCCTCTTTTTTCAGATCGCGCATGTACTGATCGAGCGCCTCCAGCTTGCCCGCATCGGGGAAGAAGAAAGGGTTCTGCTCAATTTGCGCCGCGTCAAAGCCTTCCGCCTTGATGGGGCCGAGCTGGGAGAGAAAGCCGGTGATCTCGATGCCATGCATCTGCTTGAGGTACTTCTTGGCAATGGCACCCGCCGCCACCCGCATGGCAGTTTCACGGGCGGAGGAGCGACCGCCCCCCCGATAATCTCGCTGACCATATTTCTGGTGATAGGTGTAATCCGCATGGCCCGGACGAAATACGTCCTTAATGTCGGAATAATCCTTGGAGCGCTGATCGGTATTCTCGATAAGCAGCCCGATGGAGGTGCCCGTGGTCTTTCCCTCGAACACACCGGAGAGGATCTTCACCTCATCCGGCTCGCGCCGCGGCGTGGTGTAGCGGGAAGTACCCGGCTTGCGCCGATCCAGGTCTATCTGCAGATCCGCTTCGCTTATCTCGAGTCCGGGCGGGCAACCATCGACCACGGCGCCCAGCGCCAGGCCATGGCTCTCGCCAAAGGTGGTGACCCGAAAGAGTTGGCCAAAACTGTTCCCTGCCATGAGTGCTCCTGCTTAGCTTTTGTAAATCGCGAAATGATCCTGGTACTGCTCCAGCTCGGACTTGGTCATCACGAACACGCCGTGACCGCCGTTCTCGAACTCGACCCAGGTAAAGGGCACTTCCGGGAACTGGGCTTCCAGGTGGATCATGCTGTTGCCCACTTCGACCACCAGCACGCCATCATCCTTGAGGAAGTCGGCGGCATTGGCCAGCAGACGCTTGGTGAGCTTGAGTCCGTCGGAACCGGAAGCCAGCGCCAGTTCCGGCTCGTGACGAAACTCCTGTGGCAAGTCCGACATGTCTTCGGAGTCCACATAGGGCGGGTTGGAGACAATGAGATCGTATTTGTCACCCACCGGCAGATCACGCATCAGATCGGAGCGGATCGGGATAACCTGCTGCTCCAGACCGTGATCGGTGATGTTGCGCTCGGCCACGTTCAGTGCATCGACGCTGATGTCGATGGCGTCCACTTCCGCATCCGGGAATTCGTGAGCCATGATGATGGCGATGCAACCTGAACCGGTACAGAGATCCATGATCCGGGTCGGTTCATGCTTGAGGAAGGGGGCGAAGCGGTTGGCCACCATCTCGGCAATCGGCGAACGGGGAATGAGTACCCGCTCATCCACGTAGAACTCCCAACCGGCATACCAGGCCTTGTTGGTCAGGTAGGCGGCCGGCACGCGTTCTTGCACGCGGCGAATGATGAGTTCGGCGATGCGATGGCGCTCGCTGGTGGTCAGACGAGAGTGGCGCATGCCCGGATCCACGTCAGGCGGCAGATGTAGCGCGGGCAGTACCAGCTGCACGGCCTCATCCCAGGCGTTGTCGGTACCATGTCCGTAGAAGATCCCGGCGTCGTTGAAACGACTCATGGCCCAGCGCAACATGTCCTGGATGGTGTGCATCTCGGCAACCACCTCATCGATAAATATCTTGTCCAAATCCACCTCCAAGTCGAGTAATATCCGGCCCGAGCACCCACTGTATAGCGGGCAAGACGCATACCTGACAAATGAGCCTCTGATGAAAAAAACGCCCTCACCGACGATCGAGGAAAGCCTGCTGTTTCGCGATGCTGTCAAAGGTACCCGGAAAATTAAGCAAGATACCATAAGGGCCGACCTGCGCCCGGTCAAGCAGAAACGCGAACTGCGGGAAAGCCGCGAAAAGCTTGGGGTTGGCCACTTTTTCAGCGACGAGTACCAGCCCCATCTCGATGAGGATGGCCCGACCCGTTACGTGCGTGACGATGTGTCAAAATTCGAGCTGAAAAAGCTCAAACGCGGCATCTATCCGCCGGAGATTTATCTGGATCTGCACGGCATGAACCAGCAGCAGGCAAAACAGGAGCTGGCCGCCCTGCTCACCCTCTGCCAGAAAGAGAACATCCATGTCGCCTCCGTGATGCACGGCATCGGCAAACACATCCTCAAGCAGCGGATCCCGAGCTGGCTGGCCCAGCACCCCAATGTGCGCGCCTTCCATCAAGCCCCCCGTGAATGGGGCGGCGACAGCGCCATCCTGGTGCTGCTGGACATAGAGGAATAGCGCTCGCTTCTCGACGAGCTGCCGTTGCCGTCTTGGTGACGTCAGCAAGGCATCAGGCCTCCACCTTCACATCAAAGCTCCATATGCCTCCCGCAACGAGTAAATCGGCAGCACTATACTGAATATCAATGTGTTATTCGCCATGGAGGTTGCATGTTTACAAAGGGTTCTCATGCCGAGATCAAATCATCTCTCGATGCCATCGGTGCGGCGGTGGCGGTGTTTTCCCTGGATGCGGATGATCGCTTCATCCTGGTCTCGGCCAACGATACCTTTGCCCAGGCATTCGAGCTGGATGTGCCGGGCACCATAGGCAAACGACTCAATGAGATGTTTCCCCGCTACATCACCGGCAGCATAGAGCAGCCGATGCATGACTGTGTCAGCCAGCAAACCGGGCTGGAGAGCGAGCTTCCCATCGATACTCTGTCGCGTACCAGCTGGTGGCGTTTCATCCTCTCCCCCATCATCATTCCCGAACAGTCCCGGATCACCCGCATCATTGTCACCGCCATCGACATCACGGCCAAAAAGCAGCTGGAAGATGCACTCAAAATGAGTCGAAAGCGTTTCGAAGCTGTGGTGAATTCGGCCTATGACGGCATCATCAGCGTCAGCAGCGAATCCCGTATCGAGCTCATCAATACCGCTGCCTGCGAGATGTTCGGGGTCGATGAGAGCTATGTGGGCAAACGGCTGGAAACCCTTTTGCCACTGCGCTTTCGCTCCAACCACGAGAGCTATTTCAGAGCCTTCAGCAACTCCCCCATCAACTCGCGCCCCATGCACGCCCGTGCCTCCGTCATGGGTTTGCGCCGCGATGGCAGTGAATTTCCGCTGGAAGTGACCATCGCCAAGATCAATCTGGGCCAAACCACGGAGATGACCGCCATACTGCGGGACATTTCGGAGCGGGCCCGTCTGGTGGAAGAGCTGAAAGTGGCGGCCACCACGGATCCCCTGACCGGGATCGCCAACCGGCGCCGCTTCGACGAGCTGGTCAAGCAGGAAGTGCAGCGCTGCCAGCGTTTCGGCCATACCATGAGTCTGCTGCTGCTCGACATCGATCACTTCAAGCAAGTCAACGACACACACGGCCATCAGCAAGGGGATCAGGCGATCCTCAGTCTGGTGAGGCGTATTGCCAAGCAACTGCGGGAGGTGGACATACTGGGCCGCTGGGGCGGCGAGGAGTTCATCATCTTGCTGCCGGAAACCTCGCTGGATCTGGCTTGGGCCAGTGCAGAGCGGATCCGGCTAGCCATAGCGTCAGAGAGCCACCCATTGGGCGCCGACATCGAGATCCCGCTTACCGTCAGTATCGGCATCAGCGCCAGTCAAGGCCCACAAGATAACGTCGACAACATGGTGCGCCGGGCCGATACAGCGCTCTATCTGGCCAAAAAACAGGGGCGAAACTGCTGCATCAAAGAGGCAACTGAGCAGCCGTAAGCCGGAATGTGACCACACCAAGACTCTCCGCGTCAGACCTGAATGATGCTAAATTCAGGTCTGACGCAGCAGCACAGCAAAACGGACCTTGTCCCGCCCACCACTGGAGAGGATCTGCCAACCTGCACCTGCCAGCACCTCACACGCTTTTTGCAACAAGGGTTGATGCGCAGCTCTTGGCAGATGAAACCGTGAATCCCAATACACACCATCGAAGGGCCCTACGAGTTAAGCATCTTCAATGCCTGCCTCGATCCAGACCTGCTCAGGGAAGTCCTGCCGAGCCTGCACCAATGAGGTGGCTGAGTGATCCGCACCCGGCACGTCATAACACATGAGCTGATCAAGAAGGCGACATCATGGCTTGGGCGCAAACTGCTCGAACACCTGCTGGCCGGTCAGGGTGGGCGTCTCGTTCTTCAACTCGTAAAAGTCAGGCTTCTCATCGATGAAGATCTGGCTCGTTAGCTGGAACCTTTCCATCTGGAAAAGACCGGCTGGCACTATGTACTCATCCGTCGGCAGCAGATGATAGAAGAGGTGAGTGCCGCAGGTGGGGCAAAATCCGCGCTCCGCCCACTCCGATGATCGATAGGCGACAGGGGCGATCCCGGTGAAGCGCACGTCCGCACCGCAATGCACCGCAAACAGCGGCCCACCCGACCAGCGCCGGCAGGTGGTGCAGTGGCAGAGATTGACCTCCTGGTGATCTCCGGTCGACACAACGATGCCACCGCACAAACAATGTCCTTGCATAACGCCTCCCTAACAAGACGGATCCAAGCCGTTCTTCGGCCAGATTTCGCATCAGATGAGTACCATTCCTGTCGCACCCTCGCCATTAACTGCCTCACAAAACACCAATGAAACATGGTTATACCAACGACCTCGGCGACATGATAATAAATAGCGTATTGCCATCTGCCATCTGCCATCTGCCATCTGCCATCATGGCCATAAACAGGTCACAGATACCGCACGACAAATATCCAAGCGACAGGGGATCACTATTGAAAAAGTTTGAGTCAGCGGCCTTGCTTCTGGTGGGTGTCGTGATAGGTGCAGGCATAGTGTGGCGATATGATCATATGTCAAATCCAATACGGGATACCTTGCCAATCAGCCTTGCGCAGGTGTTTCGACACGCCAATACAGACATCATGGTTGAGCGTTTTTCTTGTGAGGGAGATACGGCAGCCAATGTTGGCGCAGTGATTGCGTCTATCTATGAACGTAATGCGCTGAATCGCCTAAATCAAACCAGTTACCTTTGCTCAGGTAATGAGTGCATGTTATCCGTCAGCAATTGCAAGCCGTGGCAGTCATCTAAATGCAGTTCCAGAATATTGAAGTTCGGGCTGCTTAGCCAAGAAGAGATTGATGCATCTTCGTTTACTTGCATCGATGTACCTTAGCCGCAGGTGTATATAAAAACCGCCAATCCATTAAATGGGTTGATACTAAAAACCACAATAGAAGGGAGGCAAGATGCCTCCCTTCTCATTATTTCGTCACATGCAAGACTGATGACGTCAGTACAGTGAAAAATACACGTATCTCACTTGGCCGGCACCAGCGCCCAAGGATCGCCCTTGCCGGGTTCATTACCCTGAGTCCACCATTTGGCCTGATAAACAGCCCCCTTATGACTGACCTTGGCCCCCGCCGTATAAACCTTGGCAGCATGCCCGTCAACGGGCGGATCAACCGGATCGACCGGTGCGGGATCGAGCTTGGCGACAATGCGCACTTTCGGCCAGTTGGCATGGGAGCCGTAAAAGTTGGTCACACACTTTTCGTAGTCTCCCGGCACCAGGGCAGAATAGGCGGTCTGAAAACCCACCAGCTCACATTCGAAGGAGTAACCGCCGGGTCTGTCCGGGTAGTACTTCCAGTTGCCATCCCAGTTGGTATAAAGCACATCGGTGGCACCGTTCAGATTCAGGCTGCCGTAGGGGGTCTGCTGCCAGCAGGTGTTCTTCTCGTCGGCCTTGACGGGGATCTGGTAATGCTCGGCCAACCCCTCCCAATAACGGATCCGGTTGACCGGTTGGCCCTTGTCCTTGTTCTGTTCACCACACTCTATGCCACCGTTGATGACGTTGATGGTGGTGCCAAAGCCGTAGCCGATGCCGGCTGCTATCTCGCGCTGGGAGGGCACCCAGGTGCGGTCAATCACATGCAGCATGGCGGGTTTGGGTGCCTGGGGGGTGAGGAAGAACCAGATGGCGGACGCCAGGTTCAACCAGGAGTCGGCCACCAGCCCCGGGTTGTTGAGCAGCACAGAGGCATCGCCGTCAAACATCGCCTCGGAGAAGGCACCGTAGTTAAAGTGATAAGAGAGCTGCTTTGCGCCGCGACCGAAATAACCCTGCCCTGTGCTGCAAGGCCACTTCTTGTTCTGCCAGTCATTTTGCCCACACCCAGTGGTGTAACCCGCCTGCCCCTCTGACCAGCCCATTTCACGCACATGCACCAGTGCCTGTTGCCACTCCTCCAGCGCCAGCGGATTATCAGAGATATTGTCTTTGCTGATATGACCACCCGTCTCCTGGGAAAAATGGGCAAAGGCGGTCACTATGGATTTTTTGCAGATGGCATCCGAATCCCGACCATCGGTATATTCACCACAAAAAGCCGGGAATTTGCCTATGGCCCGCAAGAATCGTTCATAGGTATATTCCGGCGCTGCCATCTGGGTTAAATATTCCCAGTCAGACTCCGTGAACACCCGCTCCACCCGCTTGACGTTATCCGGATTGCTGGCGGCTCTTGGCATGATGGCATCGACAATATTATTTGGCCGAGTTGCCAATGCTTTTGACCAGACGCCATACATGGGATTGGCAGTTTTGCTTTTTTCAACGACGGCCAATTCTGGCGCAGCAATCACATATCCACCGGCATTTTGTGGATCGGGCTGAATATTCATGGCGGCATAACTTGGCAATGCACAGGCAGCAGCAACTAACCAGGCAGAGTGCTTGGGTTTGAACATGGGGTACAGTCCTTGTCTCGGAAAAGTTCATCCCGAGAATAGGCCTTTTTATAACTAAATTCTCATCAAAAATTAAGAAATAAAACGATTCTGTGAGCCATTTCACTTAGTGGCAGTGGGCCATGAAAAGTATATAAAAAGAGAGACTGAATGTCGGCCTGACACGTGGGCATACCACTGGTATGTCGAAACAGGATAGAGAAAGACAGGAGCAGCATGATAATCGCCCTGCCTCAGCCTCTTATCCTGGCCATTGGTCATGACAATGACTTGTCTGATGATCCCCGGATTGCCCCGCTGGCAGCAGCGGTAATCCGGGGCAGACCACTCACAGGTTCATGCGAGCGAGGATCGCACGGCACGGATCAAAACATTGCGCGGCGTCATGGGTTTGGCACAAAACTCGCCCACTTCCACCCGGTAGCCCTGCTCTTGCAGGAAGAGCGCCCGATCGAGCACTAACCAGATCTCGAGCGGACGACGAAACAGATGGCGCACCAGCTCCATGCGGGCGACATCACCATAACGCGCCTCCCCCATGGCCAGAAATGCGGCAAGATCCATCCCCGCAGGCAGGGCTATCCCCTTGCGCTCGGCCGCCCATTCACAAAACGCCTCGAAGCTGCCGGTGAGCAGGCTTTTTTGCATATTGGGCACCGGCAGGTATTCGTTCACCCCGCGCACCTGACGCTGCAGGCAGTCAAAGCCGAGCCGCCACACCACCTCCAGCTCGCGCAGGCGGGAGATGCGCGCGCCGGCCGTGACTGTTTCCTGCAGCGGCAGCCGCAGATCCGCCTTGGCAAGCGCAAGCGCGCTGGCCTTGGCAGCAGCAGACAAGGGGCGATAGTGGGTGCCGCGGATCAAGTGATAGCAACAAGGGGAGATGGTCACCCCCTGGGCACCACGTTCTGCCACCAGCGTCAACAAATGGGTGTGCAGCTCGCCACAGGCGTGCAGCGCCATGGCGTGGTGATCCGTGACGAGCAACTGGCCGGCATCGGCCGCAAAGGCATCCGCCTGCACGAAATGCATGCGAGCTCCGTCGCGGGACGCCAGTCGACGGCCCTCTTCACAAAGCGGGCCTTGCAGCTCCAGGCTCAGGATCTCTGCCCGGCGATGCAGGGAGACCAGCCGCCCCAGATGGCCCTTGCCTGCGCACCACTCCAGATAGGGGCCTTGATGGGGTGGCAGGCAGCCAGTAAAGGCTTCTATCTGCGCCTGCTTGCGCCCCGGCATGTGCAGCGCCATCTCCTTGGCGCACTGGATGGGCTCCGGGGTAAATAGCGCAAGTTCACTCAAGGCGTGTAGCGTCTCCCCCGCCGGGATCCAGGGGGCGAGCAGGTCGCACAGGGCCCCCATGTCACCATCGAGCCGATTGATCTGCTCGAGGGGCATGGCGTTGAGCTGTGCGGCCAGCGCGGGAGCCTCGTCGGCAAAAGCCAGGTTCAGGTGATGATAGGGTTGGTATTGCCACCAGCGCCGAGTCTCGGTCAGCAATCTATCCAGTTGTTGAAAACGTTGAGCCAGCACGCTTGCCCCTGCCTTGCAGTCAAAAAAGAGGCTCATTTTAGCGATCCCTTCCCAAAAAGCACTCGCCAATGCGGATCGGCCGCCATGAGACCGGGCTTGGGCCTGACCGGCGGTCATTAACCCAGGCCTTGCCCCGGCAGGCGACTATAAGCACAGGCGTCAACCAGGCAAACAACCCGGAGCCTGGGCGTTGGCCTGACAAAGAGAGGGGTTTTATGCTATATTCCGCCCCCTCTTTACCCTGGTTCGCTCAAGGCGGGCCATTTTACCAACATGAATGGAACCAAAACATGACCATCAATGCCATCCTGCAAGCGCGCGCAGGCGCCAAGTGTGAACTGTGCGGCGCCGAACAGGCACTGACTGCCTTCGCTGTGCCCCACTCACCGGCCAGCGATGATGATCACAGCCTTGCCCTGTGTGACACCTGCCGTGGCCAGCTGGAACAGCCGGACACCACAGTGGTCAATCACTGGCGTTGCCTGGGCGACAGCATGTGGAGCCAGGTTCCTGCCGTGCAGGTCATGGCGTGGCGTCAGCTGAAAGCCCTGTCCGGCCAGGGCGAAGTGTGGGCTCAGGACATGCTGGACATGATGTACATGGAAGACGAGACCAAGGCCTGGGCCGAAGCTGGCCAGGCTGGCGACGATGACGACAGCGTACCGACCCTGGATTCCAACGGCGCCGTGCTGGTCGAAGGGGACTCTGTTACCTTGATCAAGGATCTGGACGTCAAGGGCGGCGGCTTCACCGCCAAGCGCGGCACCCTGGTCAAGGGCATCCGCCTGACCAACAACCCGCTGCACATCGAAGGCAAGGTCAACGGCGTACAGATAGTGCTGGTCGCCGCCTACCTGAAAAAGGCCTGACTCCTCGGCTTGAGGATCTAGCCGATCGCAGTCACATCCCGTGCAAGCCACCCTAGCGGGATAGCAATACAAAAAGACCCCCCTCATGCCATTGAGGGGGGTCTTTTGTTATCCGAGGCAACAGGCCACCACTTTCATCCTGCTCGGGCCATTAGGCAGAGCATGATTCAGGTTTCCGACAAGTGTTACCCGTAGAAACGCTGCTGCTCCGCAGCCATTGCCTTGAGGCGATCGCATGGGGCAAATCGGTCGCCATAGCGTTTCTGGTAGTGCTCGAGACGCTCCACCAGATGGTCGATGCCGAGGGTGTCCATGTAACGGAACGGGCCACCGAGGAAGGGCGGGAAGCCGATGCCGAAGATGGCACCAATGTCGCCATCTCGCGCCGAGGCTACCACACCGCTGTCCAGCGCCATGGCTGCTTCATTGAGCATCATCAGCACGCAGCGCTCGGCAATTTCCATCCTGGATTGCTTGGGCGCAGGCTTGACCCCGAGCACGGCGTAAACGCTCTCATCGACCTTTTTCTTGCCCTCTTTGCCGGTAAGCCGATTGCGTGGTGCAGCCTTGCCATAGAGGTAGAAACCCTTGCCGTTCTTGCGCCCTTTGCGATCGTCTTGCAGCAGCTTGTCGAACGCCTTGGGTGCCTGGAACTGCTCGCCACCCAGCTCTTTCTCGAGGATGGGGGAGATCTTGGCCCCCACATCGATCCCCACCTCATCGAGCAGGGTAATGGGGCCGACCGGGAAACCGAAGTCCAGCAGGGCACTGTCCAGTACCTCCACCGGCTCCCCTTCCAGCACAAGGCGGGCCGCCTCGTTCATGTAGGGCGCCAGGATGCGGTTGACGTAGAAACCGGCCTCGTCTTTCACCACTATCGGGGTCTTGCCCTGGGCACGGGCAAACGCCAGCGTGGTGGCCACCGTCTCGGCGCTGGTGCCGGCGTGGGGAATGATCTCGGCCAGCGGCATTTTGTCCACCGGACTGAAATAGTGCAGCCCCACGATCCGCTCCGGGTGCGCCGCTTCTGCCGCTATCTGATGGATGGGCAGGGAGGAGGTGTTGGAGGCAAACACAGTGTGTTCACCGCATTCGCGCTCCACCTCTTTCACCATCTGGTGTTTGAGGGCGAGATCTTCAAACACCGCCTCCACCACCATGTCTACCCGATGGAACCCGGAGTAATCCAGGGTGCCGGAGAGCAGGCTCATCTGTTTTTCCAGCTCGCTGCGCAGAATGTGACGACGCTTGAGCTTCTTGGCCAGAATGTCGTAGCTGTAACGCATGGCATTGCCAATACCGGCGCTCGCCACATCCTTGATCCGCACTGGCACCCCCGCCTTGGTGGCGGTGACGAAGGCGATACCGCCCCCCATCAGGCCCCCGCCCAGCACGGCGGCATGGGTGACCTTGCGTGGCTCGGCACCCTGATAGGTGACCTCTTTCTTCATCTCGGTAGTGGCAAAGAAGAGGGAGCGCAGGGCGGCGGATTCCGCCGTCATCACCAGCTCGCCAAAGTGGCGGGATTCAGCGGCCAGACCGGCCTGCATCCCCTCTTCCACACCGATGCGCACCACCTCCAGGATCCGCTCCGGCGCCGGATAGTTGCCGCGGGTTTTGCTCATGACGCCTTTGCGTGCCTGATCGAACAGCACCTTGCGACCCAGCGCATTGGTCTCCAGCACCTTGCCTTGCAGATCCCGTTTCAACTGATGGCGGGGTTTGCCCTGCTTGGCCAACTTGATGGCAGCATCCAGCAGGATAGAAGGCGGCACCACATCATCCACCAGCCCCAACTTCTTGGCCTGTTTGGCCCGCACCTGCTTGCCGGTCAGCATCAGATCCAGAGCCTTGGCCACGCCGATGAGGCGCGGCAAACGCTGGGTTCCGCCAGAGCCCGGCAGCAGGCCGAGCTGTACTTCCGGCAATCCCAGCACGGTTTTGCCGTGGTCGGTCACCACACGGCCATGGCAGGCCAGTGCCAGCTCCAGCCCGCCACCGAGGCAGGGACCGTGAATGGCGGCGATCACCGGAATGGCCAGCGACTCGATCTCGGCGAAGATGATCTGCCCTTCGCGAGAGAGGGTCTGGGCATCTTCGGCACTGGTACAGGCCGCCAGCATGCTGATGTCGGCACCGGCGATGAAGGAGTCCTTCTTGCCGGAGACCACCACCAGCCCGATCAGCTCGCTGTTATTCTTCACCTCGGCCAGCACGGCACGGATCTCGTCCACGAAGGCGGCCTTCAGGGTATTCATGCTCTCGCCCGGTACGTCCATGGTGAGGATACCGATGCCATCCTGACGTACCGTCAGGGAAAAAGTCTTCGCACTCATCATTCCACCTCCAACACCATGGCCACACCGAGCCCGCCCGCCGCACAGGCGGTATTGAGCCCCAATCCCCCACCCCGACGACGCAACTCATGAAGCGTCTGGGTGATCATGCGCGCACCGGTCGCGGCAAAAGGGTGACCATAGGCCAGGGAGCCACCGAGGACGTTGAACTTGTCCATGTCCACTTCACCGATGGCTTGACTGCGCCCCAACTTGTCACGGGCAAACTCGGCGCTCGCAAACATCTTGAGGTTGGCCAGGGTCTGGGCGGCAAAGGCTTCGTGCATGTCGATCAGGGTCAGATCCGCGAGTGTGATGCCAGCGCGCTCCAGCGCCAGCGGCGTCGCATAGGAGGGGCCCATCAGCATGTCTTGCCATACGTCGATGGCGGAAAACGCGAAGCTGCGAATATAGCCGAGTGGTTCCAGCCCCAGCTCTTTTGCTCGCCCTTCCCGCATCAACAGCACGGCGGCGGCACCGTCGGTCAGCGGGGTGGCGTTGGCCGCAGTGACTGTGCCATGCACCCGGTCAAACACGGGTTTGAGCTTGGCGTAGCTCGCCAAATCAGAGCTCTCGCGGATGTTGTTGTCCCGCTCCAGCGGCGACTTGTAGGGGGGCACGTGGGCGGTGAACACCTCGCCGCTCAGCTTGCCATCGGCCCATGCTTGCGCCGCCAGGGTGTGGGAGCGATGGGCCAGCGCATCTTGCGCCTCGCGGCTGATCTGGTGGCTCTTGGCCATCTGCTCGGCGGTCTGTCCCATGGAGAGGCCGGTGGAGTATTCAGCCACGGCAGGGGGAACCGGCATCAGGTCCTTGAGTCGCAGTGCACGCAGAATATTGAAGCGCTGCTGCAGATTGCGCGCCTTGTTGAGATCCACCAGGGCGCGGGCCAGCTTCTTGCTGACCCCGATGGGCAACACGGAAGAGGAGTCGGCACCACCGGCAATGGCGATGTCGACCGTGCCGGCCATGATGGATTCAGTGACGTTGGCCACCGCCTGGAAACTGGTGGCGCAGGCACGGGACACGCTATAGGCATCCGTGGTGACGCTCATGCCGGTACCGAGCACGATTTCGCGGGCTATGTTGGGCGCTTCCGGCATCTGCACCACCTGGCCGAACACCAGCTGGTCGATAAGCTTGGGATCGAGGCTGGTACGGGCGAGCAGTTCACTCACCACCAGCTTGCCAAGATCCACCGCAGGCACGCTGTGAAAGGCGGTGGCCTGTTTGGCAAAAGGGGTACGCAGACCCGCCACGACGGCAATCCGTTCGCCCTGGCGAGTCGTCAGTTTCAATGGCTGTTTCATCCTGGCTCCTTGGGTTAAAAGGCAGAGGTCTGACCTCATTGGGCCACATCTTAACAATCCACTCACAAATTTCATACGGCTGATTGAAACTAAATTGCCGTCATCTTGGCCCCCTCCCTCGCCCTCTTGGAACAACTGGAGTATAAAAAGAACAACGTCCATAAAAACAACGGGTTCATCCCATGGCAGCGGCCGAGTTCAGACAACTGAGAGACTATCTGGCAAGCCAGATCCTGGGACAGGGCGCCCTCATTGAGGGGCTGCTGATCGCCCTGCTATGTGAAGGACATGTGTTAATCGAGGGGGCGCCCGGCCTTGCCAAAACCCGTGCCGTCAAGGCACTGGCCAGTGCGGTGGAGGGGCGCTTCGCCCGTATCCAGTTTACCCCCGATCTGCTACCTGCCGATCTCACCGGCAGCGAGGTGTTTCACCCGCAAGATGCCAGCTTCGTGTTCCAGCCAGGCCCCCTGTTCAATCACCTGGTGCTGGCCGATGAAATCAACCGGGCTCCCGCCAAGGTGCAATCCGCGTTGCTGGAGGCGATGGCCGAGCACCAGATAACGGTAGGCAAGAAGAGCTGGCGCCTGCCGCCGCTGTTCATGGTCGCAGCGACCCAGAACCCCATCGAGCAGGAGGGGACCTATCCGTTGCCGGAGGCCCAGCTCGACCGCTTCTTGCTTAAATTGATGGTGGATTACCCGAGCCCAGCCATGGAGCTCGCCATCTTGCAGCTCAACGCCCGGGGCGAGCAACTAGCCCCCCCGCCAGTGACCCTGAGTCAGGCAGATCTGCTGGCAGCCCGCACCGGCGTTCAAGAGGTACAGATGCAGGGGCGGCTTGAGCACTATCTGGTGCAACTGGTGTGCGCCACCCGCCCGGGTAGCGGCCTGTGTCCCGAGCTTGAACCCTTCATTGCCGTCGGTGCCAGTCCCAGGGCCAGCATAGGCCTGGCCCGCGCCGCCCGCGCCCAGGCCTGGCTCGCCGGACGGGATTTCGTGCTGCCGGAGGACATACAGCAATTGGCCCCCGCCATACTGCGCCACCGCCTCATTCCCAGTTATCAGGCATTGGCCGACAATCTTGATAACGACACCCTGATAGCCCGGCTACTGGACGCGATACCATGCCCCTAGCAACCCCATGCCCATGACCAGACCGGACGAGCCCCGCGCACACCCCGATATTGCCCTCACCCTGGCCCAGTTGCTGGCCATCAGGCTGTGGGCGAGACAGGGGCCGAGGGCTCACGTCCAACCGGCCCAGCAGGGCAGGCTTGGCCGCATGCCGGGGCTCACCTTTCGCGAGCTGCGCGCCTATCAGGCGGGGGATGAGGTGCGCCACATCGACTGGCGGGTCACAGCCCGGCTCGGTCGCCCCTATACCCGACTCTACAGCGAGGAGCAAGATCAGGCCCACTGGCTGCTGATTGATCTCTCCCCTGCCATGTACTTTGGCTCACGGATACAACTCAAGGCCCGACTGGGCTGTGAGCTGGCCGCAGCCCTGCTGTGGCAGGGAGAGAAACAGGCCAACACCCTGATCTGCCACGGCGCCGAGTTTCATATCCACCCCCAGCGCGGCTCTCTGGTGCCCTTGCTGGAAGCCCTTTGCCATCACTATGACGAGGGGCTGGATCGCACGCCGTTGCAATCCCAATCCCTGGCCCGGACGCTGGCGCGACTCAGCCTGCCTCACGGCGCCAGATTGACACTGATCACCGACCACCAACCCTGCGATGAGTCGCTCAGCCAGCAGTTGCAACTGCTCGGGCGGCGCCACGACATCCACTGCTGGCAGATCCGGGATCCGCTGGAGGCGAGCCTGCCAAGCCAGGGACGGCTGGCCGTACAGGCAGGCAGACAGAACGGCTGGCTCGATGCCACTGAGCCTGGCTTTGCTCATCGCTACCAACTGGCTGCCGAACGTCTGGCCCGCCAGTGCCACCAACAATTACTGCCGCTGGTACAACGCCTCTACCGGCTCGACAACGGCCAGTCGCTGCAACAGCAGTGGCAGGAGGGCGCATGTCGTCTGTTTTAAGCATGCTGCTCGCCAGCGCATCCACTGCCGTGGCCACAATCCCGCCCCTCTCACCTCTGGCGGCGCAACTGCGTGACATACACCCGGGCCCCATGCTGGTTGCAGCATCAGATCCCCGTATTCAGGGCTGGTGGGGGCTGCTGATCACTCTTCTGATTGCCGTGCTGATCTGCATGACGCTGAAAAACCTTGGACGCTATCGCCGCTGGCAGCGACAAATTGACTGGGAGGCGCCGGATCTGGTGCCCCGATTGCAAACCGTGCTGCGCGAAGCAGCCCTACGCCGCTGGCCCGAGGTGCGCACCTTGCAAGGGGATGCCTGGCTCGCGTTTCTGGACAGTAAAGGGGGCTGCCGCTTCAGGGAATTTGCCCTCCAGTGGCCCCAATGGCTCTATGGCCAGGGGGTGCCAAACGCCAGGCAACTCAAGGCACTGCGCTGCGCCTACCTGAGTTGGGGGCGAGCCTGCATCTGGCTGCCATCCGGGATGGCCGTCTTGCTCAACCGCTGGCAGCAAGGTGTCAGGCACCTGCGTGACCGGAGGCCATCATGATCCTCGCCTGGCCCTGGTTTGCGCTGGCGTTGGTGCTGCCATTGCTGGTGCGCTTCGGCCTGCCGCCGCTCTCTGCTGACAAACAAAACCGAACCCTGCTGCTGCACGACGGCTTTCCCCTGCTGCGGCCCCATGCCGGCCAGCCACTCTGGCGGATGACGCTGTGCTGGTGCGCCCTGGTGCTGGCCCTGTGCCGTCCTCAATGGCAGGAGCGCCCCCTGGTCACTTACCAGAGCAGCCGGGATCTCATTTTGGCGGTAGACCTTTCCGACAGCATGCGCACCCAGGACATGCTGGATGAGGGGGAGCAGCGGGACAGGCTCAGCGCGGTACGCCAGCAGATAAGCCGACTGATCGAGACGCGCCCCGGCGATCGCATCGCCCTCGTTGTCTTCGCCGATCACGCTTACCTGCTCTCCCCCCTGACCCAGGAGACCAAGGCCCTGCTGACCTTGACCCGTGAGCTCGATTTTGATCTGGTTGGCCGCACCACTGCGCTGGGAGAAGCCATACTGCTGGCTCGCCAGCATGCAGATCCCAAACGCCCCACGGCCCTGCTGCTGGTCACAGATGGCCGCAACACGGCGGGCAGCGCCGATCCCCTGAGTGAGGCCCGGCGGGCTGCCGCCAGCGGCATGACCCTCTACACCCTGGGGGTGGGTGCCGACCCCGATACCTTCGTCGACGCGCTGCAACCGGCGCAAAGCGACCCCAGCGCCGAGCTGGACGAGGCCCTGCTGCAACAGCTGGCCAAAGTGGGTCAGGGCCGCTATTTCCGCGCCAGGACCCAGGGCGATCTCGATGCCATCAACCAGACCCTGGATACCCTGGAGCCTGCCGCCACGGCCCGGACCCGCTATCTGCCGAACCGGGAGCTCTATCCCTGGCCCCTGGCACTCGCCTGGCTGTTGCTGATGTGGCCCGACCGTCTGCACTGGCCCCGCCTGCTGCGTTTGCCCCCCCAACTGCAACGGGGAGACACCCATGATTGATCGCCATGGCCCCGGATGGCCGTCATGGAGCTGATACTGCTACGCCCGCTCTGGCTGCTGGCCCTGTTGCCCTGGTTGTGGCAGGGCTGGCGTCGTCGCAAACAGGCCCCTCTGCTCGCCCCCGCCATGCAGGCCTACCTGCTGCCGGGACGCCACAGCCCCCGTCCCTGGCTCTGGCTGGCCTGTCTGCCCGTCATACTGGCTTTGAGTGGCCCCGCCCTGCGCCAGCAGAGCCAGTCCATTGCATCCCCCGCCCTCGACATCTGGTTGCTGGATCTCTCCCGCTCCATGCTGGCCACCGATCTGCTGCCGGACCGGGCAACCCGGGTGCGCCTGCTGCTGCAAGATATGCTGGCCGAGGCCCTCCCGAACAAAGAGGGGCGCCCCATCGCCCTTATTCTGTTTGCCGGTGATGCCTACCTCGCCATGCCTGCCACCCGGGATCATCAGGCCATAGTGCTGCTGTTGCCCGACCTGCGTCCGGCCATCATGCCCAAACAGGGGAGTGCCCCTGAGCGCGCCGTGGCGCTGGCCCTCAGCCAGATCGCCCCAGGCCAGCGTGCACGACTGCTGCTGATCAGCGACGGCCTCTCGGCAAGACAGGCTGACCGGATCCGCGCACTCTGGCCCTGCCAGGGCGAGCTGTTTTGCCATGAAGGTGCAGCGCCACGCCTGGATATATTGCTCGCCAGCGGCGGCAAGGCCAGCCGGTTGCCCCCCGTCTCCGGCGAAGTGCAGGGCTTTGGTGCAGCGCTCGGCCGCGAGCTGCCAGCCCCCGATGTGACGATCATGCAACAGCTTGCCCGCGAGCTGGGTGGCCAGTTGCGGTGGTTGCAGGCGGGGCTTCCACGCTTTGCACCGCTCCCCATGACCCAGACATTGACGGCCAATCAGTCGCAGGATCTCGGCCTCTGGTTGTTGCTGCCCCTGCTGCCATTGGCTCTGCTGGCCCGCGTCGGCACACTCTGGCTGCTGTTGCTGGGGACCGGATTCGGGATCCTCAACCCACAGCCCTTGCAGGCAGCTCCCACTACCTCTTTATCCGTGCAGGAGAGCCAGGCCTGGCAAGCCTATCAACAGGGACGCTATCTGGCTGCAGCACGCGACTTCAAGGATCCGCTCTGGCGTGGTAATGCCTGGTACAGAGCCGGCGACTATGCCCAGGCCGCCGCCGCCTATGCGAGTGCAACCAGTGCCACTGCTCACTACAACCGGGGCAACGCACTGGTGCAACTCGGTAACCTTGTCGCTGCCGAGCAAGCCTATCTGGCTGCGTTGGCGAAGGAGCCCAATCACGAGGATGCACGCTACAACCTTGCGCTGCTGCGGGCTCAGCCACCGCAAGCGACCCCACAGGCGCAGGATCCCGACCCCATAGACGCTCCCGAGCAAGCGGCCTCGCCGGACAGCCAGCTCCCCCCCTCGCCACCAGTGTTGCTGCTGGAGCAGCGGCTGCGCAAAGAGGCTCAGCGCCGTCAGTTGCTCAAGACAGAATGGGGCCAGGAGTACAAAGGAGAAGAGCCTTGGTAAAGAGCGCGCCTCTTCTTCGCTTCTTGCTCCCTTGCTGGCTGCTGCTCTGGCTGTTTGCACATCCAGTGCTGGCAGCACCGCCACGGGCCGAGCTGCTGCCGGGTGCGGACAGCCGCGACTGGTTGCTTATCGTAGAAGCGGACGGGGAGCGTCAGAGCAACGAGCTCATCATCGCCCCCCTGCTGCGCCAGTTCGCGGTGGGCAAGGTGACCATCAGCCGGGTCACAACGCCAGTCCACAGCCTGACCCGCTGGCAGATCCCGCTGCATACCCTGGATGACGGTCCCCATATTGTTCCCGCACTGTCACTGGGATCGGAACAGACCCCTGAGGTGCCGTTGCCAAAACGCAGCCAGACCGGGACTCTTGTATCCGCACCCAGCCAGGCAGCCCTCTCTCCCATCGAATTGCAGGCCAGGGTGCTGCATCAGGGGCCCCTCTATCCCGGTCAGCCCTTCATCTATGAGCTCAGCCTCTGGCTGCCAGCCAACATGGAGGCCCCCAATCTCACCGAACCCGACAGTGACGCTTTTACCATACGTCGACTCGGGGATGATCAATGGCAAGCCCCGGCAGGACCGGGATTGCCGGGTCGGCTGACCCGCAGCTGGCTGTTGCAAGCCAGAGCCCCCGGGCTCCACCCACTGGCCTCGCCGCGTTTTCAGGGCCGTTTACCGCAGGATAACGGCACCAGCGACCCCCTCTCGGCCAGAGCCGCTACCCTGTTTGTGAAGATTGACAAGGCGCCGGTGCAACCCGTGGCAAGCCAGCTGACCCTGAACCAGCAGTTGAGTCCCGCTTCGGGCGCCAGGGCCGGCGAGCCGGTGATCCGCACGCTGACGCTGACAATGGAAGGGGGTGATGGCACGCGAGCCTTGTCCCAACTGGCGGGGATCTCTGCGAATATGCCTGCTGGCATGCAGGCAAGGCCGGACGGAGAGCAACAACAGGAGCGCTTTCTGGCCAAAGGGGCGCTGCGTTTCGAGCGCCAGTGGCGTCAGGCCCTCACGGCCACCGAGCCTGGCGACTATCTGCTGCCAGCCATAGAAGTGCCCTGGTTCAACACCCAAAACGGGCGCATCGAACATGCTCGTCTACCTGCCATATCGGTGCACATGGATGAAACCACGCCTGCAGAACGCGGGCCTGTTGGCCCCAGTGATGAGAGCCTCTACTGGGTTATCTGGGCTCTGCTGCTGCGCGCACTCTGGCAAGGGTGGCCACGTTGGCACGCCTTCTACCGCTTGCAACAAACGCTGCAGCGCGCAGATGCAAACCATGCCAGACAGGCTCTGCTAAAGTGGGCCGGTCTGCGCTGGCACCGGCGTCATGCCCACCTCACCACCCTGCCCTGTCGCCAGGATCCCCACCTGGCAGCCAGACTTGCTGCGCTGGAACGGGCCTGTTTCACCGCCCATGGGACATCACTTGACAACCTGGCTTGTTGGCAAGGGCTCGCCGTCCCGCTGTGCGCGTACGAGACATTTGCGATAGCCTATGGCCTCAGGCAGCTGGCACGACGAGGCCGCTGATCCCTCAGGATCCCCCATTTAAAAGGAAGCCCAGCGATGGCGTTAGGTTTTTTCAGAAAAAAAGGTGCCACGGTCGGAAAGGATCCAACGGCTTCTCCGGTCTATGAAGGCATGGCAGACAAACAAACCAAATACGAGGCTCTGGTGCATGCCCTGCACGGGGACATCTACCGCTACGCCTACTGGCTGTGCCGGGATCCCCAGGTGGCGGAAGATCTGGTGCAAGAGACCTTCCTGCGCGCCTGGAAGGCCATTGATACTCTGGTTGATGACAAAGCCGCCAAGGCCTGGCTCATCACCATATTGCGGCGGGAAAATGCCCGTCGTTTCGAGCGCAGGCAATTTGATCTCATCGATCTCGACGAGCATCCCCAGAGCGATCCGGATGCCTTGCACAGCGAGCAGGAGATGGAGCACGAATGGCTTAGACGCCATATCGCCCGTCTGCCCGCCGAATATCAGGAACCCTTGCTGCTGCAGGTGCTGGGGGGATTCAGCGGCGACGAGATAGCGACGCAGCTGGGGTTGAACAAAAATACCGTCATGACTCGCCTGTTTCGGGCCCGCAACCAGATCAAAGAGGCCATGGAGTCAAAGACACAACAAAGAGGACATACCCATGGATGAGCTGGAATTTCGCCGTCGGGCCATCACCCATCCACTGGAACAGACTCCCGAGTTTCTCGAAGCGGCGCAGGCTTCCCCTGCCAATCGCAAGCACATGGACGACATGAAGCAGCTGGATCGTCACCTGCATCAGGCCATGAAGGTCGAGGTTCCGGCAGGGTTGGCCGAGCGTATTTTGCTCAGGCAGGCGCTGGAGGCAGAGCCAGAAAGGGTTGTCCCGCTGCCATCTCGCCCACGCACCAGCTGGCGTATGCTGGCCATGGCAGCGTCGGTCGCCTTCCTGCTTGGCATGAGTACCCGCTGGTTAAGCTGGCCACTGACAACACCGGGAGAGCTTTCCCTCGGTCAAGTCGCCATGGCTCACGTCTATGGGGAGGAGCCCTTCATCAAGGATGTGGATGAGAAGGTAAGCCTGCGTACCATCAACGCCAAGATGGAAAAATATGGCGCCACCCTGATGGGCATGGAGGGGTTGAAGGTCACCTATGTCAATCACTGCTCTTTCTACCAGGGGCCGGCGCTGCACATGGTGATCCAGGGCAAGATGGGGCCTGTCACCCTGTTTCTGGTACCCAAGCATGTGCCACTGACCCTTGAGCCTAACTTCGATGACGGCCAGCTCAAGGGAGAGATAGTGCCGCTCAAGGGAGCCAACATGGTGTTGATCGGGGATATGCAGGAGTCACTGAACCCGGTGGCGCAGGAACTGGAGTCCCGTTTGCACTGGTCGATTTAACCGGGTTTAACGCGATCCTGACTCAGACGGCGTCGTGTCCGTTATACGAGCAGACAATCCGGTTGTCTGCTCGTTCTTCTCCTTTAACGCCACAATCCTCACCCATTAGCGCCCAATCACCACAAATAGCCAAAATTATTTTTGTGATGCAGATCAGCATCAACGTTCAATTTTCACTCAATAACTGGCAAAAGAGACTGTTTAAACGCCAAGTTAAAACAAATGATTAACACAATAGACACTTTTATGTATTCTGCTGTCACTGGTCTGATTTCTTACCTCCTACCAGATCCATAGAATCACGCCAGAATTGAATGGGAAGAAGCTGAAATAACAACAGATCTTGTCGTATACGGTGGCAAAAAAGCCCTGATGCTGACAGAAAATCTGCCTACAAGAGAGAACACTATGACAACTGCCTTTTTCAAAAAAAGCCTGATCGCGGCCGCCGTTACTCTGGCCAGTACCCAAACCTTCGCTGCCGCGTTCCAGCTGAACGAACACTCGGCCTCCGGTCTGGGTCGTGCGTATGCAGGGGAAGCCGCCATTGCCGACAACGCCTCCGTGTTGTCACGCAACCCGGCAGCCATGACCCGTTTTGACAAGATGGCACTCTCCGTTTCCGGTACTTACATCAAACCGGATGTGGATGTTGAAGGTGATATCTATGCAGGCCCCGCTAAAATGGCCAGCGCCAGCCAGTCTGATATCGCACCGGATGCCTTCGTCCCTGCTACCTACTTTATCCAGCCACTGAACGATCAGTGGGCCTGGGGTATCGGCATGTTCTCCAACTACGGTCTGGCGACCGAGTACTCCAAGAACTTCGCTGCCGGTGCAGGTGCCGGTGATACCGAGCTGCTGACCTTCAACATCAACCCGAATATCGCCTATCGCATCAACTCAAACTTCAGCGTCGGTGCCGGCATCAACGCCGTCTACGCCAAGGCCGAGCTAAACCGTTATGCCGGTGCCCTCGCCCCGGCCCTGACCGCCAAGACAGGTATAGTCCATAACAGCGACACCGCCATAGCGCACCTGAAAGGCGACACTTGGGGCTTTGGTTGGAACGTCGGCACCATGTACGAGGTAAACGAGGATCATCGTTTCGCTCTGACCTATCGCTCCCAGGTGGATTTGAGCTTTGACGGTGACTTCAAGGGTTTGAGCTCAGGCTACAACACTGTTGATGGCAATCTGAAACTGGATCTGCCGGCCCAGGCCGAGTTCGCCGGTTACCACCGTCTGAATCCGCAGTTCGCCGTGCACTACTCCGTCAACTGGACTGACTGGAGCGCCTTCCAGGAGCTCAAGGCCACCAGCAACTCCTGCGCCGGCGGCGTCTGTCTGCAAAAAGACGAGAAGTTCAAGGACTCCACCCGTTACGCTCTGGGCGGAACTTGGTACATCAATCCGTCCTGGGAAGCCCGCATCGGTTTCGCCTATGACAAGACCGCGATCGAGGCTGAATATCGCAGCCTGAGCATTCCTGACTCCGACCGCGTCTGGTATAGCGCTGGTGCCACCTACAACATCGACAAGGACATGAGTGTCGATTTCGGCATGGCCTATCTGGACGGCAAGAAAGTGGACGTGAACGAAGGCCTTACCAGCCACTCCGATCCGGTACGCTGGAAGGGTACCTCTAGCGGTACTGCTTTGCTGGCCTCCGCTCAGTTCAACATGAAATTCTGATTATCTGCAGAACCAAAAGAGCGCCTACGGGCGCTCTTTTTTTATTCAACATCCTGTTTTCAGCGTACAGCTGTAGCAAACATCTGTTCACATTTCCTTTTTTATCAAGCCATTAGCCCCTTACTTCTCAGCATTTAATCTTGTTTTACACCCTACAGGGCTGAGCCCGTTGCCTTACTGGTCATACCATATAAAATCCTGCACCCGACCATAAGACCGATTGAACCCAGCGTTCATTTTCAAGGACAACGCAATGCACTCCTTTATGAAGCCATCTCTTGTCGCCCTGCTGGTACTGTCAAGCCAGGCCCAGGGAGCAGGTTTCCAGCTGGCCGAACAATCCGCTACCGGCATGGGCCGCGCCTTCGCAGGCGAGGCAGCCATCGCTGACAACGCCAGCGTGCTCTCCCGCAATGCCGCCGCCATGACCCGTTTCGATACAGTGGCTTTCTCTGGTGGTTTCATCTATGTCCGCCCCGACGTCAACATAGAGGGGACCACCCGGGTGCCTACCGCCATGGGCCCGGCCAATCTGGATGCAGCAGCCCACGATATTGCTGGCGATGCCTGGGTCCCGAACGCTTATCTGATAGTGCCGCTCAATGAGCAGTGGCGACTGGGGCTGGCAGCCACCTCCTACTACGGCCTTGGCGTCGAGATGCCGGATAACTACAATGCCGGTCACTTCGGCAATATCTCGGACATCAAGACCCTGGATTTGAGTGCTTCGCTGGCCTATCGCATCAATCAGATGTGGTCTGTCGGCGGCGGCCTTTCCGCAATTCAGGGTGAGGGAGAAGTGGGTGGCACCTTCCCTTCCAACAACAAGATAGCCAAACACCTGAAAGGGGATGGCTGGGCCATGGGCTGGCACCTGGGCACTCTGCTGGAGCTGTCAGAAACAACTCGCCTGGGTCTCTCCTATCGGCATGATGTGACCCTGACGCTCTCCGGCGATGCCATCGGCATCGAGCAAAATGGTCAGGCGTTTACCGACACCGGCAGCCTGGATCTGCCCCTGCCCGCCACGGCCGAGCTGGCTCTGTTCCATCAGTTGACCCCGACCCTGGCGTTGCACTCAAGCATCAACTGGACCAACTGGAGCAAATTCGTGCAGCTCGAATCCGAGCTCGACAATCACGGCATCATGCACATCAAGGATGAGCACTGGGAAGACAGCTGGCGCTATGCGCTGGGCCTGACCTATCAGCTGGCTCCACAATGGCAACTACGTTCAGGTATTGCCTATGATCGCAGCCCGGTCCCGGCCGATCGCCGCACCATCTCCATCCCTGACTCGGACCGGGTCTGGTACAGCGCCGGTGTGGGTTATCAGTTTGATCGCAACTTCTCGCTGGATCTGGGCCTGACGCTGATCGACGGCAAGAAAGTGGATGTGTCCGAGACCATGGAGCTCAAGCCCGGGATCCCGCAAACCACCTCTACCTTCCAGGGCACCTCGGAAGGGGATGCCTGGCTGGCTGGCCTGCAGCTGAACTATCTCTTCTAACCCGGCTCTTCCAACCCCGGCCCTCCCATTCAAGCACTATGCCAGTTATTGACTGTTTCCGGTCCCGCCGCGCTGGCATAGTGCTCATCTTCACAATAAAATCAATCCAGTACTCACGCTGGAGAGATGCATGTATTCATACGTAGCAAGGCAGCCCATTCTGGATCGGGAATTGAACACCTATGCCTATGAGCTGCTGTTTCGCGACAGTCTGGATAATGTGTTTCCGGTGATCTCCTCACAGCAGGCCACGGCCAGACTGGTCGTCGAGCAATTTTTGCAACAGAACATCGATCAGTTGCTTGGCGGGCGGCCCTGCTTTATCAACTTTCCCCACTCCCTTCTGCTCGAAGGGCTGGCGGAATGTCTGCCACAAGAGAAGGTCGTCATCGAAATCCTGGAAGATGCAGATCCTGACGATGCCTTGCTGGCCAAAGTGCAGCAGTTGCATGAGCTTGGTTATCAGCTGGCGCTGGACGACTTCACCATGTCGGACGAATGGGAGCGCTTCCTGCCCTATATTCACATCATCAAGTTCGATCTGCGCGCCACCTCGCTGTTGCGGATCAAGGTGTTCATCCAGCAACACCAGCATCTCAAGCTCACTTATCTGGCGGAGAAAGTTGAAGACAAGGCGGAGTTTGAACGAGTGAAGCGGCTCGGTATCGATCTGTTCCAGGGGTTCTTCTTCAGCCGTCCCGAAATGGTGAGGCAGACCACAATGCAGCCCGCCCAGGTGGTGGTGATGCAACTGCTCAATGTAGTCAACCAGGAGGAGCCGGATCTCAATCGTATCGAACAGCTGCTGAGTCAGGATATCTCGCTATCCCTCAAGCTGTTGCGTTACGTCAATCACCTGAAGAGCCACGCCAACCCCATCTCCTCGTTTCGCCAGGCGGCCGTTTATCTGGGTCACACCCAGCTCAAGCGCTTCGTGACCCTGGTCGCCGCCACCAGCGCGGGCCATGGCAAGAGTGCCGAGCTCTATCAGATGTCCATGATCCGGGCCCGCTTTTGCGAGCTGCTGGCGCACACCCATGCCCCCACCCAGGAGGCGCAGCAAGCCTTTATCACGGGTCTGTTCTCTTTGCTGGATGTCTTGATGGAGCAGCCGATGGACAGGCTGCTCGGCACTATCCCCCTGATCGAGGAGATCCGGGTCGCCCTGCTGGAACGCAAGGGCAACCTGGGTTTCTATCTCTCGTTTTGTGAAGATTATGAGAGTGCGAACTGGCAGCGCATTACCGCCAGAACGGCCCGACTCGGGCTCAATGAAGAGAAGGTCAGCCAGCTCTATCTGGCCGCCACCGCCTGGGTCAATCAGCAATTCCAGGCCATGGCGGAAACAGATTAGCTCAACTCGATGGCGACGGCAGTCGCCTCCCCTCCACCGATACACAGGCTTGCCACACCCCGTTTCAGACTGCGCGCATGCAGCGCATGAATGAGCGTAACCAGAATACGGGCACCACTCGCCCCCAGTGGATGCCCCAGTGCGCAGGCCCCGCCGTTCACGTTCACCTTGTCATGAGGCAGGTTGCAACCCGCCATGGCCAGCATGCTGACCATGGCAAACGCCTCATTGATCTCGAATAGATCGACCTCTTCCGCCCGCCAGTCGATCTTGGATAGCAAGGCATTGATGGCGCCGATGGGCGCATTGGTAAACTCGGCGGGCGCAGCGGCATGACTTTGATAACCCACCAGATGGGCCAGCACGGGCAGGCCCAGCTGCGCCGCCGTCTCGGCTCGCATCAGGATGAGCGCCGCCGCTCCGTCCGAGATGGAGCTGGCATTGGCCGCCGTTATGGTGCCCTGCTTGCTGAATGCCGGTTTCAGATGGGGGATCTTGTCGGGCCTGGCCTTGGCAGGCTGCTCATCCTCGGCGAGCAGCAGGGTGTCACCGACAGTAACCCGGGCCAGCTCGGCCTTGAAAGCACCGCTCTGCTGGGCCGCCAGCGCACGCGTCAGGGAAGCAATGGCAAAAGCGTCCATGTCGGAGCGAGCCAGACCGGCGCGATCCGCACTCAATTGGGCATAATGCCCCATCAACTGGCCTTCGTAAGCATCCTGCAAGCCGTCGAGGAACATGTGATCCAGCACGCTCTGATGCCCCATGCGAAAACCGCTGCGCGCCTTGTCGAGCAGGTAAGGCGCCCGGCTCATGCTCTCCATGCCGCCGGCGATCACTATGTCGGTGTCACCCAGACGCAAGCTGTCTGCCGCCAGCATCACCGCCTTCATGCCGGAACCACACACCTTGTTGACAGTGGTGCATGGCACACTCTCCGGCAAACCTGCCTTCAACACAGCCTGACGGGCGGGCGCCTGCCCCACCCCGGCACTGAGCACATTGCCCATGTAGGCTTCATCGATCTGCTCCCCCTTGAGCCCGGCTTGTGCCATGGCGGCAGCAATGGCGCAAGCGCCGAGCTCGGGGGCCGTCAGGTTGGCCAAGGCTCCCTGGAAGGCCCCCATGGGGGTACGCTTGGCCGCAACAATCACAATATCCATCAATTGCACTCTCCTTGTTACATGGACATAACATATGCTGCTCCCGCTGTTGGAACAAGACTTGCGGGGCAGTTGACGTTTGGGTAAGGTGCCAGCCTGCATTGACAACAAAATGACAGTCAAGATAGCGCCATGAACCGAAACAAGGATGACTCGCGGACCTACAGCATCAGTGAACTGGCCCGTGAATTTGATGTTACGACCCGAAGTATTCGTTTTTATGAAGATCAGGGACTGTTGAATCCTGCCCGCCAGGGACAGACACGGATTTACAGCAAGCAGGACAGGGTGCGCCTCAAACTGACCCTGCGCGGCAAGCGGCTGGGCTTCAGCCTGGCAGATATCCGGGATCTGTTTGATCTCTATGATGCAGACAAGAGCAGCCGTACCCAGCTGCAAACCATGCTGGGACTGGTGGCCGACAAGCGGGAAACGCTGCAACAGCAGCTGGAAGACATCAAGATGGTGTTGCTGGAGCTCGACGCCGCCGAGCAGCGCTGCCAGCAGGCGCTGGCCCAGTTGCAGCGAAACACGGGTGAGACACCATAAAGAAAGGGGCCGGCAGGCCCCTTTGTCATTGACTCGTTTGTGTACCTGTTATTTTGACCAGCGATCCGGATCGTAATCCGGGCTGTAACGGTCGACGATGACAGCGCAGGCCGCATCCCCTGTGATGTTCAGCGCGGTACGGATCATGTCGAACAGACGATCCAGAGCGAACAACAGCGGCAGACCCTCGATGGGGATACCGGCAGCCAGCAACACGGCCACCACCAGGAAGCTCGGGCCCGGCACACCGGCCTGACCAATCGCCCCCAGAGTAGAGGTAAGGATGATGGCCACCCAGGCCCCCACGCCGAGGTCAACGTTGAACACCTGGGCAAAGAAGATGGCAACCAGACCGTAATAGATGGCGTTGCCACTCATGTTGATGGTGGCGCCAAGTGGCAGTACGAAAGAGGCGGTGGCATTGCTCACCTTTAGATCTTTTTCGCAGGTCTGCAGCGTCACCGGCAGGGTCGCCATGGAAGAGGCGGTGGAGAAAGCCACGATCTGCGGCTTCTTCATGGCGGAGAAGTACTTGCGCACCGGTGTGTTGGAGAAGAGCACAACCAGCAGCGGGTAGACCACGAACCCGAAGATCAGGATGGCAGCCACATAGACCACGAACAACTTGAGCACCAGAGTCAGTACGTCGAAGCCGTAGGTCCCAATGGCCTCGGCCATCAGGCCGAACACACCGAGCGGTGCAATCAGCATCACCTTGTTGATCATCCAGACGAAAGCGTCCACCAGGGTGTTGAGCCCATCTATCAGCGGTTTGGCTCGCTCACGGGGCTGCTTGGCCAGTGCGATGCCAAGGAACATGCAGAACACCAGGATCTGCAGTATGTTGGCTTCGTTCAATGACTGGAAGACGTTGGTCGGGATCATGCCAAGCAAGGTAGATACCGCATCCGGCAGGGCGCCCTTGTCGGCGTAGTCGCCGGAGAACATGGAGGCCATGGAGCCAAATTCGACGCCGACACCGGGTTTGAAGACTTGCCCCATCACCAGCGCCAGCAGCACGGCCAGTGCCGACGTGCCGAGGAAGAAAGCCAGGGTGGTGACGCCTATCTTGCCTGCAGCCGGGCTCGCGCCCAGATTGGCGGCTCCCGACAGGATGGCAACTGCCACCAGCGGGATCACCAGCATCTTGATCAGCTGGATAAAGAGGGTACCAAGCGGTGCAAAGATGCTGGCTTGTTCACCCATGAACGCCCCCACCAATGCGCCCAGCACCATGGCAACCACAACCTGGAAGCCAATGTTCTTAATGAGTCCTTTTGTTAACACAGAATGTTCCTTTATTTAGCAAAAATTCACACTTTCCCAGTGCAATTAACCAGACAGGGGGAAAACACCTGTTCATTCCCCTGAGCGCGCGTTTTATCTCATATTTATCTGCTGTTTTAAATCGACAAATCGTTAACGGAACTTATTGATAACTTTGCGACAAAGTGAAGATTCAAAAGGAACATGACGATTTTTCCAGCTTTATTCATGACAACTGACAAAACATTGTGCTACTTTTGCTGGGCAAACGTGCATACAGGGATGAAAACATGCTGAAAGTTAACGAATATTTTGACGGAAATGTAAAATCCATCGGTTTCGAGCAAAAAAGTGACAAAGCGACCGTTGGTGTGATGGAAGCCGGTGACTACCAGTTCAATACCGCCGCCCCCGAGCGAATGACGGTGGTCAAGGGTGCTCTCACCATACAGCTGGCCGATGAGGACGAATGGCACACCTACAGTCAGGGCCAATCCTTCGAGGTGGCCGGCCACTCTTCTTTCAAACTGGAAGTGAAAACCCCCACCGCCTATCTGTGCGAATTCCTCGACTGAGTGACCGAATGCAGATGAGTGACTGAACAGTGCAAAGGAGCGGGCCCGGGTCTCGCTCCTTCTCTTTGATGCCAGTGCGCTCATTCCAACCTTCTTTGCCCGCTGCCAGTCACTCATTTGTATGCCGCCATCACACGCCTCAGCTTCCCCGCTTTCCATCGACTACAAAAAATTTACAATGTTTAGACGAAACCCATAATCGGAGTGGTGTCATGATCAGTGTCTTCGACCTGTTTTCCATCGGGATCGGCCCTTCTTCCTCCCATACGGTGGGGCCGATGCGGGCCTCTTACGCCTTTGTTAACGCGCTCAAGCAGCAAGGTCTGCTGCCTGGCACAGAACGGGTGGAAGTCGAGTGCTACGGATCTCTCGGCCAGACCGGCAAGGGTCACGGCACAGGCAAGGCCATCATTCTGGGGTTGGCTGGCTTTGAACCGGAATCGGTGGATATCGAAGCCATTCCCGCCTTCCTGAGCGAAGTGGATCGCAGCCAGTCCTTGCTGCTGGCGGGTGAGCAGCCGAGCCAGTTCGCCCGGGCCGGTGCCATCATCTTCAATCGCCGCAAGACCCTGGCCGCTCACTCCAACGGCATGACGCTGCGCGCATTCGCAGGCAATGCCCTGCTGCTTGAGCAGACCTACTACTCCATCGGCGGTGGCTTCATCATAGAGGAGAGCCATTTTGCCAACGCCAAGGAAGAGGCGGCCCGCTTCGATGCAGCCCACCCCGTCCCCTACCCGTTCGAGAGCGGCGCCCAGCTGCTGGCCCATTGCCAGGAGAGCGGTCTCTCCATCTCGGGTCTGATGCTTGCCAACGAGAAGGTATTTCGGAGCGAAGAGGAAATCAAAGCCGGTCTGCGCAAGATCTGGCAGGCGATGCAAGCCTGTGTCGAACGCGGCTGCCGCAGCGAAGGGGTGTTGCCGGGCGGCCTCAAAGTGAAGCGCCGGGCCCCGGCCCTCCATCGCCAGCTCAACTGCGAGACCAACTTCAACAAGGATCCCCTGATGGTGATCGAGTGGGTGGACTTGTTTGCGCTGGCCGTCAACGAGGAGAACGCCGCCGGTGGCCGTGTGGTCACAGCCCCTACCAACGGCGCCGCCGGCATCATTCCGGCCGTGTTGCATTACTATGACCGCTTCGTGCGCAAGGTGGATGACGAGCTGCTGCTGAGTTACTTCCTCACCGCCGCCGCCATCGGCATCCTGTACAAGAAAAACGCCTCGCTGTCAGGAGCCGAAGTGGGCTGTCAGGGAGAAGTGGGCGTCGCCTGCTCCATGGCCGCTGGTGCCCTGACCGAGATCCTGGGCGGCAGCCCCGCCATCGTCGAAAACGCCGCCGAGATCGGCATGGAACACAACCTGGGTCTCACCTGCGATCCGGTGGGAGGGCTGGTGCAGGTGCCCTGCATAGAACGCAACGCCATGGGCGCAGTCAAGGCCATCAATGCCGCCCGCCTCGCCCTGCGTGGCACAGGTGAACACAAGGTGTCGCTGGACAAGGTGATCAAAACCATGTGGGAAACCGGCAACGACATGAAGACCAAGTACAAGGAGACAGCCCGCGGCGGCCTGGCTGTTAACATTACAGAATGTTAAAAACAGCCAATTGACTCCACTTTTTCCCGCAATACCCGGCCTGGCCGGGTATTTTTTTGCAAAACGTTTGCCAAGTGCTTAACAAAATGGATAAGCATCAAAATAAATTTTATACTCGCGCCTCTGATTCAACAAAAATAGATCTATTTCAACTTTTTTTAGGCTTTGAATCGTTACACTAGGGTTATCTGGTTCATTGACCTCGGCGACGACGCCCTCGTCCCATGGATCATCCCGTTTCTGCGAGTGGGCATGGCGCCCCCTTCTATCCTGAGGTAATTGTTACATGATCAGCGTTTTTGATATCTTCAAAATCGGTGTTGGCCCCTCCTCTTCCCACACTGTCGGCCCGATGAAAGCTGCCAAACAGTTCGTGGATGAACTGCGTGCTGGCGGCAAGATCCGTGACATCACCCGGATCCAGGTCGATGTCTATGGCTCGCTCTCCTGGACCGGCAAAGGTCATCACACCGATACCGCTATCATCATGGGTCTGGCGGGCAATCTGCCCGAGAACGTCGACATCGACGGCATCCCCGAATTCATCTCCCGTGTCGAGCAGACCGGCCGCCTGCCGATCGGCCTGCACTGCCACACCGTCAGCTTCCCGCAGGGCGCCATGGTGTTCCATGACGAGGCGCTGCCGCTGCACGAAAACGGCATGAAGCTGACCGCCTTCATCGAAGATGAGGCTACCTACAGCAAGACCTATTACTCCATCGGTGGCGGTTTCATCGTCGACGAAGAGAACTTCGGCAAGGCCGACAGCGGCGACATGTCGGTAAGCTATCCGTTCAAGAGTGCGGCAGAGCTGCTCGCCCACTGCAGCCAGACCGGTCTCTCCATCTCCGCCCTGATGCTGGAAAACGAGAAGTGCTTCAACACCCCGGAAGAGATCTACAAGAAACTTGGCAAGATCTGGACCACCATGCGGGAAGGGATCGAACGCGGCTGCCGTACCGAAGGGATCCTGGCCGGCCCGCTGCGCGTGCCCCGTCGTGCCGCCCCGCTCTACCGTCAGCTGACCACCAATGAACATCTCTCCAACGATCCGATGAGCATCGTCGACTGGGTCAACATGTTTGCCCTGGCAGTGAGTGAAGAGAACGCTGCCGGTGGCCGCGTGGTGACCGCGCCGACCAACGGCGCCGCGGGCATCATACCGGCCGTGCTGGCCTACTACGACAAGTTCATCCAGCCGGTCGGCCGTGACGAATACACACGCTTCTATCTGGCCTCCGCCGCCGTCGGCATGCTCTACAAGATGAACGCCTCCATCTCCGGCGCCGAAGTGGGCTGCCAGGGTGAAGTGGGTGTCTCTTGCTCCATGGCCGCCGCCGGTCTGACCGAACTGATGGGTGGCAGCCCGGAACAGGTGTGTGAAGCCGCCGAGATCGGCATGGAGCACAACCTGGGTCTGACCTGTGATCCTGTGGCCGGTCAGGTGCAAGTCCCCTGCATTGAGCGCAACGCCATCGCCGCCATGAAGGCGGTCAACGCCTCCCGCATGGCCCTGCGTCGCACCTCCAAGCCGCGCGTGTCATTGGACAAGGTCATCGAGACCATGTACATCACCGGCAAGGACATGGACTCCAAGTACCGTGAAACCTCCCGTGGTGGTCTGGCCATCAAGGTGATGCAGGTTGCCTGCGAATAAGCAGTGTTTGCCAAAAACACAAAAAGGCGGGAATTCCCGCCTTTTTGTTGCCTGCTATTTGGAGACGCCCGCCATCTGGATTACCGCTGCGATTTATTCACTCTGCAATCGCATCCCTTGTTTATCGTATGAAATGCCCAATCAGAGGAAGTACCAGGATCTGAGCCAGCTACTCCACGATACGATCGGCCAGGGTTCCCACCGCCACCACGAAATAGTGGGAGCGATTCCAGTGGCGCAGTACCAGATAGTTGGGATAAGCCAGATAGGCGCGCCCTTCCACATCGTCGGGGCGAACCAGGAAGGCCTGCATCTCGGCGCGGGGCAAGGTTGTGCCATCGAGCTGCCTCACGCCCAGTGTCTGCCACGCCGATAACGGCCTGGACTGTTCCAGCCCGAGCAAGGCGGGATCCAGCGTCTTGGGCACCTTGACCTGACGGCCCCAGGTTTCATCCCCGTGCCAGCCATTCTGATGCAGATAATTGGCTGCCGAACCAAACACATCCGCGAGATTGCCCCACAAATCCTTCTTGCCGTCACCATCCTGATCGACTGCGTATTTGAGGAAGGAAGATGGCATGAACTGCACCTGCCCCATGGCACCGGCCCAGGAGCCCTTTAAGGCCGCAGGGGTCACATGTCCCTGCTCTATGATATGCAGGGCATCAAACAGCTGCCCTTTGAAAAAGGCCTCACGTCGACCATCCCAGGCCAGCGTGGCCAGCGAAGAAATGAGCGGGAATTTACCGGTCAATTTACCGAAATTGGTTTCGACGCCCCACAAGGCGACAATAAAGCGCGGTTGTACGCCATATTCTGCCCCTATTTTTGTGAGCAGCGGCAAATGCTGACGATATAGGGCCCTGGCCTGATTGACTTTCCACTGCGGGACCGCACGGGGAATATAAGTGTCCAGCGTCACTTTAAATTCCGGCTGGTTTTTATCGTGCTTGATGGCAGGTTCGATGACCCGAATATCGGCAAACGCAGCCGCCACTGTCTCGGCCTTGATACCGGCCTCCAGTGCTTCCTGTTTGAGGCTAATCACGTAACGCTCAAAATCGGGGCTGGCCTGCAACGGAGTACTTAACAGTCCCCCCAGTAATAACAGTGCCAGCTGACCCTTCATCAGCGGCTGACCTTTAATTGTGCCTTGTGCTGTTCCAGCAGATTTTCGGGCGGCGGTGGCACCTGCAGGTAGAAGCCCTGACTGCCGAGCGCCTCCATGACCCGGCTGGTCGAGGCAATCCCAAGGGGCTTGGCTGGATCCAGTTTGGTCATCAATACCAGCTCGGGACGACCAAATGTACTCATCAGCACCTCGGGTACGCGGGAGAAATCCTCTCTTCTTTCAACAAAAAGATAGGTCTCGGCTTTTTTACGACTTTTATAGACTGCACATAACATGGAAGTTGATATAATCCGACGGGTTTATTGCCTCTGATGGTGGCAAACTATAACATCAGGAATTGAATAACAATAACGGATTACCGTCTCTGTCTCGGGGAAGATCATGGTTGAGCGCGATAACGAATTGAAAGGGACTACCTTCACTATTTCTGTGTTGCATATCAGCGATGGCAAGCCTGAGCGGATCAGTCAGTTACTGGCGGCAAAAGTCGCCCAGGCGCCTCAGTTTTTTAATTGTGCCCCCCTCGTCATCAATGTGGAACGACTCGCGGATATCCCCGACTTTGACCAGCTCAAAGGGCTGGTCGAATCAGAGGACTTCGTGCTGGTCGGGATCACGGGCGCCAGGGATGAGGCGATGAAGACGGCAGCCAAGGCCGCGGGGCTGGCGGTAATGGCCTCTGGCAAGAGCCGCAAGGTCGAGCCGCTGCCACTGCCGGAACCCACCCCGTCTCCGGTGGCCGAGGTGAAGGCCGCGCCGGCGCCTCTGGTGCCGAGCAAGGTGCACGTGGGCCCCGTGCGTTCCGGCCAACAGCTCTACGCCGCCGGCACCTCGCTGGTGATACTGGGCTCGGTGAGCCAGGGGGCCGAAGTCATCGCCGACGACAGCATACATATTTATGGCGCCCTGCGTGGCAGGGCCATTGCCGGTGCCAAGGGCAACACCCAGGCACGGATTTATTGCCAGCAATTGCAGGCCGAGCTGCTATCCATCGCAGGCACGTTCCAACTGAGCGATGCACTGCCGGCAGGCCTGATACAACAGCCGGTGCATGTCCGGCTGGATAACGAACAACTCCGAATAGACCATATCAAATAGAGTTACAAGGAAGCGAGAATGGCGCGAATCATAGTCGTTACATCGGGTAAAGGTGGCGTTGGCAAGACCACAACCAGCGCGGCCCTGAGTACAGGTTTGGCTCAGCGTGGCCACAAGACTGTGGTCATCGATTTTGACATCGGTCTGAGAAACCTGGATCTCATCATGGGCTGCGAGCGGCGCGTGGTGTATGACTTCGTCAATGTGATCAACGGTGAGGCCAACCTCAATCAGGCCCTCATCAAGGACAAACGCTGCGAAAATCTGTTCATCCTGCCCGCCTCCCAGACCCGGGACAAGGACGCCCTCACCCATGAAGGGGTCGAGAAGATCCTGGATCAGCTGGCGGAAATGAAGTTTGATTACATCGTCTGCGACTCGCCAGCCGGGATCGAAGCGGGTGCCCTGATGGCGCTCTACTTCGCCGACGAGGCCATCGTCACCACCAACCCGGAAGTCTCTTCCGTGCGTGACTCGGATCGCATCCTTGGCATCCTGGCCTCCAAGTCCCGTCGTGCCGAGCGCGGCGAAGACCCGATCAAGGAACACCTGCTGCTCACCCGCTACTGCCCGACCCGCGTCAACCGTGGCGACATGCTGAGCGTACAGGATGTACAGGATATCTTGGCCATCAAGCTGCTCGGGGTGATCCCGGAGTCCCAGGCTGTGCTGCGCGCCTCCAACTCGGGGGAGCCGGTCATTCTGGACAAGGAGTCCGATGCCGGTCAGGCCTATGAGGATGCCGTTGCCCGCCTGTTGGGCGACACCAAGGATTTTCGTTTTCTGGAAGAAGAAAAGAAGGGCTTCTTTAGCCGACTGTTCGGGAGTTAAACATGTCATTATTGGATTATTTTCGTTCCAACAAGAAACAAAACACCGCACAACTGGCCAAAGAGCGGTTGCAGATCATAGTCGCGCACGAGCGTTCATCCAGAGGGGGGCCAGATTACCTGCCCCAGCTCAAGCAGGACCTGCTGGATGTGATCCGCAAGTATGTGCAGATCGACCCTGACAAGATCACGGTCCAGCTGGACAAGAAGAGTGATGAGCTGTCTGTGCTGGAGCTCAATATCACTTTCGCCGATGACAAAAAGGGATGAGCTGACGCCACATGCGTGACCCCTTCCCCCAATGAAGACCGGATCCTGTACCAGGGTCCGGTTTTTTATTGCCGCAAACAGGGCGGGCCACACGCCTGATCTCGCCAAGGAAGAGGGGGCCAGCTAGAATACCGCGCGCCACTGTTCGGCTTTGCCGACGGGGCGTCTCATTTTTATTATCTGGAACGGACGATCTATGTCTTTGAACGATGAAATGCACAGCGTCGAGGAACTGCTCGACACCGCACTCGAACTTTTCATGGAGCTGGCCTCCGACAACTTGCCGGAGCAGGAGATTGCCGTCTTCAACCGGGAGTTCAACAGTCGCGGCCTGCTGGCGGAAACCGATCCGGCCGATGACTGGGAAGCGGACGTGGGATTTGCCGTAAGCGATACCGAGTATGCCGAGATCTGGGTCGGGCTTGGTAATGCCGAACAAGAATATGAGCACCTGTTTGCCCGCATGCTGCTCTCCCGCCGTGTTGACGAGAAGTTCTGCCACATCGAATGGTTGCCCCAATAATTCCGGATCCCGATGATCTGCTTCCCCGCTATTATGCTCCCGAGCAGGTACGTCCGGCTCTGGGACGGCGCATGCTGAGCTGGCTCGGCAAGCTGCTGGCGGCAGCCCTGCTCGGCTCCATCGTCTCGGTAGTGCTGCTGCGCTTCATCGATCCCCCCATGTGGACCTGGCGCATCGAACGGGCCCTGTTTCCGCCCACCAAGATAGCAGTGGTCAAGCATGACTGGGTGCCCATAGCTCGTATTTCGCGGGAACTGCAACTGGCGGTGATCGCCGCAGAGGATCAGCGCTTTGCCGACCATAGCGGCTTTGACATGGATGCCATCAGCTCGGCACTCAAGCACAACCAGCGCAGCAAGCGGGTACGTGGCGCCAGCACGCTGAGCCAGCAGACGGCCAAGAATCTCTTCATGTGGAGCGATCGCAGCTTCCTGCGTAAGGGGATCGAGGCCTGGTTTACCCTGCTGATGGAGCTGGGTTGGGACAAATCCCGCATCCTCGAGGTCTATCTCAATATCGTGGAGTTCGGCCCCGGCATCTATGGCGCCGAGGCCGCCGCCAAGCACTATTTTGGCAAATCGGCCGCCCGCTTGACTCGTTACGAGGCTTCTCTGCTGGCTGCCGCCCTGCCCAATCCCTGGCGCTACCGGGTCCAGCCTCCCTCCCCCTATGTTCAGCAACGCTCTGCCTGGATCCGTCGCCAGATGGGTCAACTTGGCCAGGCTACCCTCAACAAGGTATACAAGGACGATTGAGGATCGGGCACAGAGCCACTTCTACCAATGCCCGATGGCCGTACATCGCCCCTGAGCGCATCAGAGCCATCTATCAGGGATCGGGGTCAGCAGGCAATGTCTCTGCCGGCGGGCCCAGATGACCGCCCACAGTGCTCTGGTGCAGCGGCAGATAGTGCCACCACCAGGCCTCCCGTCGTCGCTTGATCTGCTGTCGCCGCACTCGTCGCTTCATGACACCCCTCCAGTGGATCCCCCTTCAACCATACCTTCTACCCGCGCCGTTGGACAGGTGGCGGATCGGTATCCGCACCGGTCTGGCCGCCACCGCCAATACTTGCTACAGTAGCGAACCTCGATGTATCTGGAGTGATTTCATGGAACAACGTACCCCGGATCAGCTGGTCGAATGGGCCTATGATCAGTTTCTTGAGCAGGCCGCAGACATGCTGGCCCCCGAACAAATCGTCGACATCACACTGGAGTTCGAACAGCGTGGCGCCGTCGAGGCGACCCTGCCCAATGGAGACTGGTCAACCGAACTCGGTGTACCGGTCGACATGGAGTCCTGGGTCGAGGTATGGGTTGGCTTGCTGGACCATCAGGATGAGTTTGAGGTGATCTACGCCACCTTCCTGCTGCCCCGCTTTCTTAACGAGCACGATGTCCATGTGCGCTGGCATCGCCAGCAACAGGCATAAAAAAGGCGCCCTCGGCGCCTTTCTCTTTTCTGATATGCCCCGCTCAGGGCTGCGCTGCAATGGCCTTGGCCAGACAGCGGCGACACCAGCAGGCGCTGGCCTCGCTCATGGGCAGAGCAGGCAACTGGCTGCACCAGCACTGTGCGATTGTTGCACCGGCCGACACGGCGCAAAATGCCGGCTCGCCACAACCAGGGCACGCATGGGTGCTTTTCGAGCCGTCCAGCTCTGCCATCACGGCCAGCTGAGCGTCGCTCTCCATAGCCGACCAGTGACCAATCTCGGTCAGGGTACGGCCACAGCCGAGGCAGAGCCCGTCCTTGGCCTGACAGTGGCCGATACAGGGGCTCGGCACTTACTCGCTGTCCACTGCCGAGTCGGTATCTGTGGCAACCAGGGTGATGCAGTTGTCTTCGATGACGATTTTTCCCTGCTTGTAGAGGCCGCCGATGGCCTTCTTGAAGGTGCCCTTGCTCATGTTGAACAGCTTGTAGATGAGCTCGGGTTCGCTCTTGTCACCGACAGCCAGACTGCCACCCTGCTTCATCAGCCGGGTCAGGATCCGGCCACCGGCATCGTCCATCCGATCCATGCCCGGCTTTTGCAGGGTCAGGTCCAGTTTGCCGTCGTCACGTACCTGCTTGACCCAGGCGGTCAACGGTCGACCCGTCATCACCCGGCCAAATACCTCGTTCTTGAACAGCATGCCGGAATATTCACCGTTGACGATCGCCTTGATGCCAAGCGGCGTGTGCTCACCCGGCAGTGCTGTTACCTCGTCACCAGCCTTGAAGGGGGGGTTATCGGTGCGCAGGAACCGCTCCAGCCGGCTGGTGCCTACCATGCGGCCTTCGTTGTCGAGCATCAGATGCACCAGATAGACGTGGCCCACCTGCATCGGCTTGTTCTGCTCACGGGTCGGCACAAACAGATCTTTTTTCATGCCCCAGTCGAGAAAGGCACCGATCTTGTTGGCATTGACCACCTTGAGACCGACTATGTCGCCCACCATGGCAAACGGCTTGTCGGTGGTGATCACAGGCTCACAGTCGGCATCCAGATAGAGGAAGACCTCCACACCGTCACCTTCAGCCACCCCTTCCGGCAGCTGACGCTTGGGCAGCAGCAGCTCGCCATATTCGTCGGCCGCCAGCCAGGCGCCCCTGTCTTCAAGCTCGATTACGGTGAGGGTGTTCATCTTGCCAATCTGTAACATGCTGATCTCTTCTTTCATTATCCGGATGGTCAATTTTTCATTGCCCGTATGGGCGCGCATGTTACCCCAAGAGCGGCAACAGGGCCTAGCCCCTTGCCCTTCTCCCGCATGATTTTCGAGGCCGTTTTCACGGTTTATGGCGATATAATCGTCATTCGACCGGTGCTTTACTGCAAATACCCCCACTTTTGGGTAGACTGCGCCGCTGTTCAAATCCAGAGGAACTGTCGATGAATCCATCCACTCGTACCCGTCATCTCAATCAATGGATCCAGACCCACAGTGGGCAGGACATGACCTACCCGGCGCTGCATGGTTTTCTGTGTGCCCGTCTGGTGGGGCCGGATGCCCCTGACTGGCAGGCCCCGCTGGCCGGTCTGTTGCCACATGACGCCGAACTGGATGAGAAGAGCGCAGAGGCGCTGCACCATCTGATCGCCGAGCTGGAAGCTCAGGCCGACGAGGCCCAGCTGGCCTTGCCAAGCCAGTGCCGCCTCTCTACCGACGGCCCGGAGCAAGTGTTCGAGCAGAGTCACCCCCTCGGCCAGTGGTGCTACGGCTTCAGTCAGGGATTTGCCAGCTGGCCCAAGCCCAAGGATCTGAACGATCCCACCACCCAGTATCGTTTCAGCCTCGCTGCCGAACTCAGTCTGTTTCGCGACAAGCCCATGGCCCAGATGCTGCACGCGGCCGCCGGCAGTGAGCGGCCCTTCATGGAATTTTGCAAACGCCAGCGCCAGAACATGAAGGCGGCGCTCAACCAGCTGCTGCAACTGGATGAGTATCAAGCTGTGCCCGGCACTCAGGCAGCCCTCGATAGCGAGCAGGCCGAACAGTGGCAGCAGTGGTTCGAACTGGCCGATGCTTGCCGCGATCCCCTGGCTCGTCTTGGCTGGTTTGACAAGGTGATTGACGATGCCGAGCCGCTGTTCGATGCCGCTTTCTGGCAGCAGATGGCTGGCCACGGCTGGAGTGCCCACGAGGCACGCCCGCTGCTCGCCGCCAGGGCAGGCCGCGCCGATTGCCTGTTGCGTCTCGGCCAGCTGGAGCAGGCTCGCCAGGAATATCTGGCGCTGCTCGACCTGTGTATCGCCGATGAGTTGGGTTGCCGTTATCCTCTTTCCAGTCTCTATGCCCTGCAAGGGGATTGGGCCGCCCTGCGCGCCTTGCTGGTGCGCTTCGACGAGGCTTCCAGCTGGCTGCTTTACAACAGGGCCTTGATGGCATTTGTCTGTGACGGCCCCGAGGCGGCTCAGCCGCAGCTGGACGCCGCCATCAAGGCCAATGCCCATATTCCGGCCTGTCTGCTGGGCCAGCGCAAACTCCCCAAACAGGAGCCCCAGAGCTGGCAGGCGGGTAGTCGCGATGAAGCAGCGCTCTACACACTGCAGAGCCGCGAGGCCTGGCTCAAGCACAACGCCTTGATCTGGTTGCGTAAAGGCTGAGCAGCCAGTCGTATAAATCAGCTTCGAACAGACCCGGTTGCGGCGTATGACGTGCGCAACCGCACATTTCTCTGGTGCATGTTCAGACAAACGCCCTTGTGTTACGTATCATCAAGGTCAAAGTATCAAGAGAAACTGCACTCGATGCAGCCGTCACAGCAGGATGTCATATGTCAAAGATCATAGAGCTGCTTGCGCACTACCCCCCCTATCAGCTGGTTCACGCCGCCGAGATGGTGCGCGATACCTTTGAGCAGTTTTACCAGCAGCGTTATCAGCTGACGGTGCCCCAATGGCGCCTAATGATGGTGCTCGGCCCCAACTACCCCATCAGCCAGAAAGAGCTGGTGGAGGCGAGCGGGATGGACAAGGTGCGGATCTCCCGCGAAATCCACCGACTGGTGGAGAAGGGGATACTGTTTACCGAGAGCAGCGAACAGGACAAGCGGGTCAGCCTGGTCTCTCTCACCCATGCCGGGCTTACCCTGTTCCAGCAGCTCAAGACCGAAGCGGGCAGCTGGCAGCATACCCTCACCGATTACCTGCCTGCCGAAGCGCGTCAATCCATTCGTCTGCACCTGCAAAGTGTCAGCGACGCCATCGAACAACTGCACCTGCTGGATAGCGAGCACAAGTCATGAACCTGAACAATTTCGCCACCATGGATGTCAACATGCTGCTGAGCCTGGTCAATATGCAGTTGCGTGATCGTTTTGATGATCTGGACGATCTCTGCAAGGCACAGGATCTCGACCAGGAGGCCCTGGTCGCCAGGCTTGCCAGCGGCGATTTCCACTACCGGCCGGATCAGAAACAGTTCAGATAGGGATCCGGATCACAACCCGGCCAACGGCACTGGCCCCGGCGCTAAAAGCTGATATGGTGATGATGACACCGTGGAATGACACCCAGCGACATGTATGGATACATCAAGCTGTCATACACGGCCGTTAGCCTCTGACCCGTGACACGCCAGCCAAGGACGACCCATGATGATCCTGACCCGACAGACCACCCTGATCACCCTCTGCGCCATTCTCATGATCAGTTTGTTTTCCCCCAGCCTGCCTGACAGCGCCGAGCAGTGGCTCAGCACCTTGTTGCTGGGCTCTCTGGTCGCCGTGTGTCTGATGGTGGGCAGCGGCTGTCGTCACTTCATTCAGGATTGACCCGCCCCACTGGCCACTGCCGTTATACCTGCACAGAAAAAACAACGCAGCCCAAGGGCTGCGTTGTTTTGTTTGGTACGACATGGCCAGTCTCTTGATCAGAGCGCCAGGGTTTCCAGCTGCCCTTTGGCCTGCTCAATGCCTTTGGCTTGCGCATCCGGACCCATGCCCATGCCTTCGGCGTAGATGAAGTCCACGTCCTTGATGCCGATGAAACCCAGCACGGTACGCATGTAGGGGGTCACCAGATCGGTGGCGCTGCCGACGTGCATGCCGCCACGGGGGCTGATCACCAGGGCGCGGGTGTTCTCCAACAGACCGACCGGACCGGTTTCGGTGTAACGGAAGGTCACGCCGGCACGGGCAATCAGGTCAATCCAGTTTTTCAGCTGGGTCGGAATGTTGAAGTTGTACATGGGGGCGGCAATCACCACCAAATCGCTCCCTTTGAGTTCGGCGATCAGCTCGTCGGATTGTGCCATGACGGCCAGCTGACGTTCGTTCAGGTTGTCACCACCGCGCAGACCCGAGGCCAGCTCGCCGTCCAGCACCGGCAGGTTCAGGGTCGCCAGATCACGTACCGTGACAGTGTCGGACGGATGGTCAGCCAGGAAGCCGTCTATCAGGGCGTTGGATTGGGAATATTGGCCCAGGATGCTGGACTTGAGTACGAGGATATTGGCCATGGTGAAACTCCATTTGGTTGTCGGTTGAACAGCTTGGCTGTCGATGGAGGTCACTCTAAACATTGAGCTTCTCTGCGGATAGCGAAAATAGATGCTCAACTTGTTCAAAATTTTTGAACTTAGTTCATTCTATCGCCAACGGCCCCATGGCCAACCGCCCAATGCTTGGCAGAACAAACGATTGCCGTTATGATCCGCCGCACTTTTTTCCAGCGACCCGGATCCCATGGCACCCTCGCGCAGGCACTCTCCTTTTGCCGGTGCAGTCTGGATGATGGTGGCAGGCCTCTGCTTTGCCGCCGTCAACAGTCTGAGCCAATATGTCAGCTTCAAGCTCGGCCTCCCCTCGACCCAGGTTGCCTTTCATCAATACCTGATCGCTCTGGTGTGTCTGCTGCCCTGGCTGGTGCGCCACGGCCTGCGTCAATCTCTGATGACCAACCAATTGCGTCTGCACCTGCTGCGAGTCGCCCTGGCCGTGGTCGGCATCCAGTTCTGGCTGTGGGCGCTGGCGGTGCCCGTGCCCATCTGGCAGGGGATAGCGCTCTTGATGACTTCCCCTTTGTTCGCGACCCTGGGTTCTGCCCTGCTGCTCAAGGAGCAGGTGAGCCGGGCCCGCATTCTGGCAACCCTGGCGGGCTTTGTCGGCGCCATGGTGATCCTGGCCCCCTGGACCGATGATTTCAGCTGGGCCTCCCTGCTGCCGGTGGCGGCCGCCCTGTTCTGGGCCGGTTACTCTCTGCTGGTGCGCTATCAGGCAGCAAGCGAGTCATCCCACACCATAGTGGTCTATCTGCTCATCTTCAGCACCCCCTTCAATGCCATGCTGGCCCTGCCGGAGTGGCAGTGGCCGAGCGAAACCCAGTGGCTGCTGGTGGCGGTGTCAGGGGTACTGTCGGCACTGGCCCAGATGTCCATCGCCCGCGCCTACAGCGTGGCCGAGGCTTCGTTCGTACAACCCTTTGATTTTGCCAAGCTGCCCATGAACGTGCTGGCAGGCTGGCTGGTGTTTGGCTGGGCGCCCCCCGGCCGATTGTGGCTCGGCGCTGCCATCATCATTGGCGCCATCACGCTGCTTACCCATCTGGAGCAGCGCGCCCATCAATCTGTTTCCTGAGGTACGCCATGCGTGCCTCTTTTTTTGCCTGCTATTGCTGCCAATAGCGACAGCGACATTGTGACCATCGACATCAGGAGAGATCGTATGTTTGGAACCGCCACCCGCCCCAGCGCCACCCGCGCCCTGCTGCTTGGCTCGGGAGAACTCGGCAAGGAAGTCGCCATCGAGTTGCAACGGTTCGGGATCGAGGTGATCGCCGCCGACCGTTACCCCAATGCCCCCGCCATGCAGGTGGCGCACCAAGCCCACGTGCTGGACATGCTCGATGGCAATGCCCTGCGCGCCCTGGTCACCCTGGTCAAACCCGATCTCATCATTCCTGAAATCGAGGCCATCGCCACCGATACCCTGGCACAGCTTGAACAAGAGGGGGTCAAGGTGGTGCCGAACGCCCGCGCCACCCAGCTCACCATGAATCGGGAAGGGATCCGCCGGCTGGCCGCCGAAGAGTTGGGTCTGCCCACCTCCCCCTACCGTTTTGCCCAGAGCAAGGAGGAGTTCATCGCCGCCGTTGAGGCCATCGGCCTGCCCTGCGTGGTAAAACCCGTGATGAGCTCGTCGGGCAAGGGTCAGAGCGTGCTGCAGGATCTCGCCAAACTGGACGAAAGCTGGACCTACGCCCAGGAGGGTGGCCGTGCCGGTCGCGGCAAGGTGATTGTCGAAGGCTTCGTCCCCTTCGAGTACGAGATCACCCTGCTCACGGTGCGGGCCGTGGATGGCATTCATTTTTGCGACCCCATAGGCCACCGCCAGGAAGATGGCGACTACCGCGAATCCTGGCAGCCACAGGCGATGAGCACCCTGGCGCTGGCCCGCTCCAAGGAGGTCGCCGCCAAGGTGGTCGGGGCGCTTGGCGGTTATGGCCTGTTCGGGGTCGAGCTCTTCATCAGGGGCGACGAGGTGTGGTTCAGCGAAGTTTCCCCCCGCCCCCACGACACCGGCATGGTGACCCTGATCTCTCAGGATCTCTCCGAATTTGCCCTCCATGTACGCGCCATCCTGGGGCTGCCCATCGGCACCATCACCCAGTACGGGCCGAGCGCCTCGGCCGTGGTGCTGCGGGATGGTCACAGTCAGAACATCCGCTATCAGGGCATTGGGGAGGCGCTGGCATTGGTATCGGGCGCCCAGCTGCGGTTGTTTGGCAAGCCCGAGATCGCCGGTCGCCGCCGGCTCGGGGTCGCCCTGGCCCGTGGGCAGCAGTGTGAAGAGGCGGTGGAAAAAGCCAAGGCGGTCGCCGCCCGGGTCGAGGTGATTTGTTGACCACAACCGGTTGCTGACGTGATCAGGCGCAAGGGGCATGGCAATGCCCCTTTTGCATTTGCCCGTCAGGCTTATAATCCCCCTTCAAATTTGTCAGGAGTACAAGATGTTAGCTGCCGTGATCTTCGATATGGATGGTGTTCTGATCGACTCGGAACCCTTTTGGCAACGGGCCCAGATGGCCGTGTTCTCCGGGCTGGGTCATCCCCACAGCGAGGAGGATTGCAACTCCACCATAGGCGTGCGCATCGACCAGCTGGTAGCGCACTGGTATCGGCTTCGCCCCTGGGTGGGCCCCAGCCAGGAAGAGGTGATGCAACGCATCCTGGATCAGGTCATTGCCCTGATCCTGAGTGAAGGCCAACCCAAGGAGGGGGTGCTGGAGGCGCTGGCACTGATGGAGGCACAAGGGCTCAAGATTGGGCTGGCAACCTCCTCCCCCTTCACCATGGTCGAGGCGGTGCTCGGCAAGCTCGGTATCCGTGATCGCTTTCTGGCGGTGCACTCCGCCGAGGTGGAGCGCTTCGGCAAACCGCATCCGGACGTTTACATACACGCGGCGGAAAAACTCGGGGTAGAACCGGTACACTGTCTGGCCATTGAAGACAGCTTCACCGGCCTGCTGGCGGCCAAGGCGGCCTCCATGAGAGCGCTCATAGTACCGGACCCGGCATTGGTCGGCGATCCCCGTCTGGCCATTGCCGATCACCAGCTCAGATCCCTCGGTGAGTTGAATGCCGCCACGCTGGCCAGCTGGGTGGCATAGGCTCCCGCAGACAGCAATGGCACTAAATGGCACTAAAGGGACCAGATCGCCGTATCCCCCTGACCACTGTCATAAACGTGCGCTTGCTCGCGGTTAACTCCCTCACGGCCAACTAGAATCAGGGAAGATAGGCGGCCTGAGGGCCCGAGGAGGTCACCATGATCGAGTACACCAGCAAGCGTATCGTCTGCCCCCACTGTGGCCATCATACCCGGGTCGAGCTGGATGCCAGCCAGGGGGATCAGGAGTTCTACGAAGATTGCATGGCTTGTTGCAACCCCATCCACCTGCGGCTGCATCTGGACGAAGCCCGTGACTGCCTGCAACTGTTTGTGGATGCAGACGACGAGCAGATGTTTTGATTGCGAGTCATCAAAATTCGAGCGTTCAAAAGGGCCTGCAATGCAGGCCCTTTTCCATGGCATGTCGGAAGCTTTCGCCCAGGTCAGGCCAACTGGCGCGCAGCCAGTACCCGCTCCACCGTATCGACGATGGCCTGGGTTTGGGGATCGATCTCGATATTGGTGTGCCAACCGGCTTTGACCCAACCCAGGTTGGTACGAGCCAGGGTCTCCGGGATCAGATTGACGCAAAATTCACTCTCTCGCACCTCACCCACTGTCAGGCTGATGCCGTCGATGCCGATGTAGCCTTTGGTCAACACGTACTTCATGAGCGTGGGGGCAAGGCGATACCATACCTGACGATTGTTGGGGGTGTCTATGACCGAGATCACTTCCGCCGTGCCCATGATATGGCCAGACATGGTATGACCGCCGATCTCGTCACCAAAGCGGGCAGCCCGCTCCACGTTGACCTTGTCCCCCTCTTGCAGCGTGCCAAGGTTGGTCAGGCGCAGGGTTTCCTGGATCAGATCGAAGCTGACCAGATCGCCTTCCACCCGGGTGACTGTCAGGCAGCAGCCGTTATGGGCCACGGAGGCCCCCAACGCCAATCCCTCACCCCAGGCCAGGCTTGGCATGCGGATCACATGGGTGCGAAAGTTGGGAAGCGCTTTGATGGCAACCAGTTCGGCGGTCCCCTGCACTATGCCGGTGAACATGTCTCTTCTCCTGCTACGAAAAAAGGCAGGTTAACCCCGGCCCGCCGCCCAGACAAGCACGCCTGCTGACAAGCTTGCCCCCGATCGCTATAGTGACGGCGTTCACATTCGGGTTAATGAGGAAGAAATAATGCAGGTATATCAATGTTGTGAGGCCATTCGCATCGCCTATAACCAGATTGGCTCAGGTGAGCAGGGTTATGTGCCGCAGGCCATAGCGGCGACCATCAGGGCCCTCAATGCTGTGGCCTCCGACGAGCGGGTGCCGGCCGAACTGCGCCAGGAAGCCGCCTATGCCGCCGCCAATCTGCTGATCAGCGATCATCAGGACGCCTGATCCGGGCAGAAAGCCTGCCGCCAACCGTTTCGCGGCGGGCGACTTTCAGGCTAGAATGACACCCCCGCATTTTGTCTCCTCCCGGTGAGGGGGCAAAAGCCCATCCTGTTATCCGTTCTTGCTCTTTTTATCTGATCCACTCGGAGGTGTCAGTGCAACGTTATTGGTCCGAGGCGAGGCAGCTCGTTCGTTTAGCCAGCCCCATTCTGGTCGCCCAAGTGGCCCAGATCGCCATGAACTTTGTCGATACCGTGATGGCGGGGCAAGTCAGCGCCGTGGATCTGGCGGCCGTGTCGGTCGCCACCAGCTTCTGGTTGCCGATCATCTTGCTGGTGCAGGGCATCATAATGGCGCTCACCCCCATCGTCTCCCAGCTCAACGGGGCTCGCAAACGGGACGAGATCCGCCCGGCCGTGCATCAGGGCTTCTGGCTGGCGCTCATGGTCACTCCCATCGCCATGATAGCGCTCTATTTCAGCCCGCTGACCCTGCAATTCATGGACGTGGACGCCGTCATGGCCACCAAGACTGCCGGCTATCTGCATGCCATCTTGTGGGGGCTGCCCGCCTTCGTGCTGTTCCAGGTGCTGCGCAACTTCAGTGAGGGACTCTCCCACACCATGCCCACCATGGTGATAGGTTTCGTCGGGCTGGCGGTCAATATTCCCGCCAACTACATCTTCATCCACGGCCATTTTGGCATGCCAAAACTCGGCGGTGTCGGTTGTGGGGTGGCCACCGCCATCGTGCTGTGGGCCATGCTGCTGGCAATGATCATCTATGTGAAACTCTCCCCTCACTTCACGAAGATCAACCTGTTTGTCCAGCTAGCACGCCCCAATGGCAGCCGGATCTGGCGCCTGTTCCGACTCGGCTTTCCCATTGCCATGGCCATCTTCTGCGAGGTGACCCTGTTTACCGTGGTGGCCCTGATGCTGGCCCCGTTCGGAGCAGAGACGGTAGCGAGCCACCAGATAGCGCTGAACTTCTCCAGCCTGGTGTTCATGCTGCCGCTCTCCATTGGTGTGGGGGTGACTATCCGGGTCGGCCACAGCATAGGGGAAGGCTTGCCGGACCACGCCCGGGTCGCGGCCCGTACCGGCCTCATGCTGGGCATGGCGGTCGCGGCCTGCACCGCCGCCCTGACAGTGCTGCTGCGTGAACAGATAGCGACCATCTACACAGACGACATGCAGGTGATCACGCTGGCGGCTACCTTGCTGTTCTTCGCCGCCATCTATCAGGTCTCCGACTCGGTACAGGTGGTAGCGGCCGCGGCGCTGCGTGGATACAAGGACACCAAGGCGATTTTCTACGTCACCATAGTCGCCTACTGGGGTCTGGGCCTGCCTACCGGCATGCTGCTGGGACTGACCGATTGGGTCGTACCTCGCATGGGGCCGCAGGGCTTCTGGGTCGGTTTTATCGTCGGCCTGACCGGTGCAGCCCTGATGCTGGGCGCCCGTCTCAAGGTGATCTATGGCCGTTTCGGCGCCCATCCGTAACGGACTGATCTGGCTGTGGGGGATGCAGCTGGCAGGCTGTACCCCCACCATAGAGGATCAATTTGCCACCTATCAAACCAGGGTGGCCCATGTACTGAGTCTCCCGTCCACTCCCTCTCCCGTCATTACGCTGGTGCCCTTCCCCGCCCAGCGGGAACTGCAGCGTCCACTGCCAGATCTGCGCATTGGCCTGCTCGATATCTTGCCCCTCAACCAGTGTGGCCTCGGCACCCTGGTGGCCGAACGCAACGGCCCTGTCGGGCGCAGCACGGATAACTTCAGCCAGCTGGCCTATGAGTGGCAACTGGTGCAGGGGCTGGCACGCTGCAAGACACAGGACCCCGAGGTAGCACAGTGGCTGGACAGTCTGCGACAACAGAAAGCGGCCATGTTGCCGGATCGCTTCTGGAATGCGCTGGTCAGCACCCCGGAGCTGCGCCGGGTGCTGACCCCCAGACGAACCTCCTTGTCGCTGACCAGCACTCTGCTGGAGACCCGCCAGGCACTGGGTCAGTTGCAGCGCTGGCAAGAGGCGGTGGCCCGTCCCGACCATGTGACGGCATCCCTGCCTCCGTTGACGGATGCGCTGGAGAGCCTCTACCGATCGGATGCCCTGCCCCGGCTGCTCTATTCACTGCCGCTGGCCACGGCCTGGCTCAACCAGATAAGTGCACAACTGGAGCCTTTGCCCATCACCACACTCTGCCCGGCCACGGATCCACAGCGACAAGATCGTCTGCGGGGTGCAATGACGCACTACTATGCCAGGGGGCTGCAACCCTGGCTGGCTCAGCTTGATCGCCAGTTCCGCCAGATTTCCCCTTCCCTGGCCGCCCTGTTTGACAATGCATCCCCGCCAGCCCTGCAGGCATGGCAGACAAGCTACGCCAGCGGGCTGGAGAGCCGCGTCTGGCTGGATTTTCGCGCCGCCACAGTGCGCCATGCCAAGGCCTGGCAAGGGGTCTTTTTGCGCTGTGAAGCACCCGGCGGCAAGCCCCCCCTGCTACCCAAGTCCGGATAGGGTGTGCCTGTAAAATCAACAGGCTGCGCAAGAACTCGGCAAACGGTCTCCTTTGTGCATACCGCCTGTTGACAGCCTTTGGGGGCATGGGTAGTATGCCGACCACGTCAGCAGTGCTGGTGTCATGAAGCGGTCATTACCGATTCTTGCAGTGGGTTTATAGCTCAGTTGGTTAGAGCACTACCTTGACATGGTAGGGGTCGTTGGTTCGAATCCAATTAAACCCACCACTTTTTCTGTGATGCGTCCTTAGCTCAGCTGGTTAGAGCACCACCTTGACATGGTGGGGGTCGGTGGTTCGAATCCACTAGGACGCACCATCACAGAATACCGAGTATGCGTCCTTAGCTCAGCTGGTTAGAGCATCACCTTGACATGGTGGGGGTCGGTGGTTCGAATCCACTAGGACGCACCATAATAGATTGCAGATGTGGGTTTATAGCTCAGTTGGTTAGAGCACTACCTTGACATGGTAGGGGTCGTTGGTTCGAATCCAATTAAACCCACCACTCCCCTGCAAACAGAAGTCGCATTGCGCACCCTGCGTCCTTAGCTCAGCTGGTTAGAGCATCACCTTGACATGGTGGGGGTCGGTGGTTCGAATCCACTAGGACGCACCAGATTAAAAAAGCCCGCTCCATGAGCGGGCTTTTTGCATGTCAGGGCCACCTGCATCGCTACGGGATCAACAGGCCGGGCCCGTGCGCCCTCCCCTTGATGCTGTACTGAATAAGCCGCCTCACGACCCAACTTGCTGACCTCTCTGCTTCCCCTTCGTTGCCCTGTCACAACACACTGTCTGACGGGACTAGAACAGATCCAGCTGCTGGCCGCAGATCCGCTCGAATGACTCGCCGATAAACGGCAGTATGGCATCCGCTATGGGTCTGATCTGCTTGTCGATGTAGTGCTCGTAGTCGATGGCACTGCGCCTGTATTCCAGCGGCTCAGGCCCATTGAGGGTCATCAGATAGGAAATGGTGCCCCTGTGCTGGTAGCGCTGGGGCTGGCCCCGGCGCAGGTTCTCTTCATCGGCCAGCCGTGCCGCCCGCACATGGGGCGGGACGTTCTTCTGGTACTCCTCCAGCTTCTGGCGCAGCCGCTTGCGGTAGATGAGCAGATCATCGTGCAAGCCGGCCCGAGTCTCATCCACCATGGTGCGCACATAGCCGCTGGGATCTTCATCGTGAAACACCAGCTCATAGAGCCTGGTCTGGAACTGTTTGGCCAGCATGGTCCAGTCAGTGCGCACCGACTCGAGCCCCTTGAACACCAGTTGTTCCGTCCCCTCGCTCGCCTTGCCAACCAGACCGGCATACCGCTTCTTGCTGCCCTTCTCCAGCCCGCGAATGGTCGGCATCAGAAAGCGGCGGTAGTGGGTCTCGTACTGGATCTCCAGATGACTGGGCAGGTCGAACTCGCGCTTGATCAGTGCCGTCCAGTTGTCGTTGATCATCCGCGCCAAACCATGACCAATCTCATCGGCCTGCTGCGAGCTTGTCTCCCTGGCCAGGTGGACGAAAGTGGAGTCAGTGTCGCCGTAGATCACCTCGAAACCTTGCGCCTCAATCCACTCCCGAGTCTGCTGCATAATGCTGTGACCGCGCAGGGTGATGGAAGAAGCAAGCCTGGGGTCGTAGAAACGGCAGCCCCCCGAGCCCAGCACGCCGTAGAAGGAGTTCATGATGATCTTGATGGCCTGGGAAAGCGCCTTGTTGCTGGCCGCCTTGGCCCTGTCCCGCGCCGCCCACAGGGTGGCGATGAGATCCGGCAGGAAGTGGCGAGTACGGGAGAAGAGGGCGCCGCGAAAGCCGGGGATCGCCTCATCAGGATGCTGCAGCCCCTCCACCAGCCCCATGGGGTCAATACAAAAAGTGCGGATGATGCTGGGATAGAGGCTCTTGAAATCGAGCACCAGTACGTGGCGATAGAGACCGGGTTTGGAGTCCATCACATAGCCGCCGGGGCTTGCCAGCCCGCCGTCGGCAGGCAGATTGGGGGCCACATAGCCACCGCGATGGAGCCGCGGCAGATAGAGGTTGGTAAACGCCGCCACAGAGCCACCGACCCTATCGAGCTCAAGGCCGGTAAGGGAAGCCCGCTCGATGGCAAAGGGAATGAGGTGGCAGTAGTCGAAGATCTCCCATACCAGCCTGCAATCTTCCAGGTTGTAGCGGGCCAGCGCCTCCTTGTCGGAGTGGAACAGTTCGGTGATCTTCTCCCCCCGATTGGCCACATCCTCGATATCCTTGCCGCGGCCGAGCAGCTCGCTTGCTACAGCATCCAGGCTGTAACTGGCAAACTGCCAGGTGGCGCTTTTCAGGGTATCTATGCCGTCGAGCACCATGCGCCCCGGTATGATGACATTGCCGGTCTGGGGATCGTTACGCGATGAGCGCCAGAAACAGAGCTCCCGCCCCCGCCCGAGCCGCAGCCGCCGCTTGTTGAGCTCGGCGCGGCGCAGCAGCAGCCGAAAGTCAAAATTCACCACGTTCCAGCCGATCACCAGGTCTGGATCATGCTGGCTGAACCACTGCTCCAGCGCCCCGAGCAAGGCATTCTCGTCCGCCACCCACTCCAGGGTCGTGCTCCACTCATCCGCGCCGACCTCGGGGGAGCCTATCATGATGACGCGGGCATCCTGCTCGCTGTAGAGCCCCACCGAAAAGAGGGCCCCGTCCATGGCACACTCCACATCCAGAGATACCCAGGAGAGCGTCGGCGTCACCGCCTGCGGCGCACAGCGCGCCTCGTTCACCTCCCAGTAACCGTGCTTGCCCCCCTTGCGCGCCGTTTTGCCGCCAAAGCGGACTCCGGCTGTGATGAAGCGCTCCATCAGAAACCGCTCCGGCAGCCGGATATCCGCCTCGAAGTGCTCCAGCCCGCGGATCAGCAACAACTCGATGGCACGGTGAAAAGCGCTCAAGGTGGAGAAATAGCAAGCCACCACGGCACGCCCATCGAAGGTGTGCATGGGCAGGCGCCGAAACCGCCCGCTCACGCCTGAGCCCTTGAACAGCTCGGCCGCTTCCTGCATGTGGCTCTGTGGCAGGAAGAACAAAGGCTCCTGCCCGGGCACCACCAGCCGTACCGGCCCCTGCGCACTCCAGAGCCACATCACGATTTCGGTCGTTGCTGCGTGCCCGTTGCGTCCGCGCACGTCCCGACCATGGCGGGTCAGGATGAAGCCGTCCAGGGGCGCGTTTGCAGGAGCGGTCGTCGTCACGGTGGGCTGGGTCGCAATCATTCAGGATAAAGGGGCCGGTTTTGGGATGGGAGTATTGTACGTTCATACAGTGCTTGCCCGCAATCGTCATGCCAGGCTGCACCGCAAGGCTCATGCTGGTAAGCTCGAAGACGCGCACACGTGGGCAAGCGTGCTGTCACTGGCATACCTGCTTGCACCGGTTCACCCCATACAAGGAATCCATAGTGGCACTCTATTCCCTGCTGGATCGGCTGGTCATTCCCTACCAGCGATTCGATCACCCTCCCGTCTTTACCTGTGAGGAGGCGAGTCGGCTGTTGCCTGACTTGCCAGCCGCCAGGACCAAGAACCTGTTTTTACGCGATCCCAAAAGCGAGCGGCTGTTTCTGGTGGTCACGCCACAGGAGAGCCGGGTCGATCTCAAGGCGCTGGCTGCCAAGCTTGGAGTCAAGCGACTGAGCTTTGGCTCCCCGGAGCGGTTGCATGCCGCGCTCGGTCTAACCCCGGGTGCCGTCACCCTGCTCGCCATGGTGCGTGATACGGAGCAGGTGGTGGAACTGGTGGTGGATGAGCAAGTCTGGCAGGCCGAACAGGTGCAGTGCCATCCGCTGGTCAATACCGCCACCCTGCTCATCCGGCTGGACGATGTACGCCGCCTGCTGACCCATCTGGGCCGAGAAGCCACCGTCATGATCCTGCCAGTACTGGCTGAGTGACGGGCAGCGGATCAGGGGTTGCTTTTCCCCACACACGCATCAGCGGCTGCCAGGGCGGTCGCGTCGCAGTGATGCATGGCTGGATGCTTAAGCCATTGATAATGGGTTGGATTCATGCTGTGATCCAGCACTGCCAGCTATCGACCTCATAGGTCGGGACGCGGTTAACAGGTGGAAGAGCCCTGAGAGACCCTTGATGCATAATCTGTTTTCCTCCGCACAATTGCTGAGTCTGGTACTGTTTGTCACGCTGTCCCATGTCGGGGTCGCGGTCATTTTTGCCTATGTGTGGCATACCCAGCGCCGCATCAGGGGCCTGCTCTACTGGTCTGTCAGCGAACTGGCCATCGCCGCTTCGTTCTGCGGCCTGCTGCTCCGGCCGCTCGAGGGGGATATCTCCCTTGCCAACATACTGCTGACCAACCTGCTGCTGCTTGCCGCGCCCCTGCTGTATGAGCGGGGCTTGCGCCACTTCTTTCGACGCGAGGCAGACCAGCTTGGCTGGCTCTGCCCTGCCATAGCGCTCATCGGATTTGTGCTGTTTGCCCTGACCGCCAGCCTGCGGCCCCTGTCTGACGTCCACAGCCGGATCATGGTCCTCTCCGCCGTGCTCTCCCTGCAATTCGCGGTACTGATCTGGCAGCTCTGGCGTTATCAACGTCTGGCCCCCCTCTATCGGGTATTGCGCTTTGCCATACTGCTGCTCGGTCTGCAGTTGCTGCTGCAGCTGCTCCGGATAGCCAAGCACCTCTGGCAGCCGGAACTCAACGCCAGTACCTTTACCGACCCCTTGCTCGGCCCCGTGATCCTGCTCAGCCTGCTCTTTACCATAGCCCGCAGCTATCTGTTGCTCAGCCTTGTCCATACCCGCCAGCAACAGGCACTATTGGCGACCCAGCGCGAGCTGGAGCGGCGGGCCAATCAGGATGAGCTGACCGGTCTGCTGAGCCGCCACTATTTTCAGCAACTGTTGCAGGCACAGGTCAGTGCAGGCGCCAACCCCTGTCAGCTGTTGCTGATCGACCTGGATGACTTCAAGCAGATCAATGACCGGCACGGTCATCCCGCCGGGGATGCCATGTTGCGGCTGGTGGGTCAGGTGATACGCACTACCCTGCCACGGCAGGGGATAGCGGGGCGACTGGGGGGAGACGAGCTGGTCATTTTCTTGATGGAAAATCCGCAAACGCTGCCACATTACTGCCACACCCTGCAGCAACGGATCGCCCAGGCCACCTCGCAGCTCGCTGGCGGTCCCATCAGCATGAGCATAGGCCTGACGTCGCTGCAGCCAGGAGAGTGCTTCGAGCAGGCATACCCCAGAGCGGACAGGGCGCTCTATGCGGCCAAGCAAGGGGGGCGACAACGGACCTGCGTACAGGAGGAGCCGCAACTGCTACAACCCTTGGTCACTGGCTCGTGAACAGGCAGTCGACCATAGAGTGCCGCCCGGCGCAACCTGACGATGTCCCCGCCTATCGCAGCTATGTGACCGAGTGCGGCGAAGCCGGTCTGCCGCTCTATCAGGTGGCGCAATTTGACCCTGACGGCTGGCTGCAAAGCCAGCTCGATCACGCAGAGGGCCGTCATCTGCCCATGGGGTATCTGCCCACCACTACCTACTTTGCACTTGAGGAGGGGGAGATACTCGGTACACTGCGGCTACGCCACGGTGACAACCCGGCCACGGCGCAATGGCTTGGCCACATAGGTTACGATACCCGCCCCTCCCGCCGCGGTGAGGGCGTTGCCCGCACCCTGCTGCGCTGGTTGCAACAAGATGTATTGACCGGCCCCGTCCTCATCAGCTGCGACGAAACGAATGCAGCCTCCCTCAAGATCATTGAAGCTGCCAACGGACAGTGGCTGGATCGTCGCTACCATGCAGGGGATGACTGCTGGGTACGGTTTTACCGCCTCCCGCCCCTGCGTTGAGCCGCGAGCCAGATGCCGCGTCAAACGGCAGCCATAAACAACATGAGCGCCCGAAGGCGCTCATGTTGTGACTGATGACGTGATGATGAGTGGCGATCAGTAGCTGTCTTCCTGCTCGGCGTTCATTCGGGCCAGACGGGCATGGGCTTCCTCTTCAGCACTTTCGATCTCGTGCAGCACGGAATCGATATCGATGGCCTCTGTGCTCTCCTCGAACAGGCCGGTCAACTCGCTCTCCGGGGTCAGCTTGCCATCTTCGAACAGGGCCCACATCTCCTTGGCGTAACGGGTATTGAGCAGCTCGGGGGCATACATGCCGTAATAGTTGCGCATGTTGTTGACGTCCCGCTCCAGCATCGCCTTGGCCTGGTTGTTGGCGGCGGCATCCACCACCTGGGGCAGGTCTATGATGACGGGACCCTGGGCATCTACCAGCACGTTGAACTCGGAAAGATCCCCGTGGATAAGGCCCGCACAGAGCATGCGCACCACATAGCGGATCACCTTGTCGTGATCGATGACAGCCTGCTGGGGTGAGAGTGCCACGTCATTGAGACGGGGGGCCACATTGCCATCCTCGTCGGTGATAAGCTCCATCAAGAGCACACCGTCGAGACAGACATAGGGCTGCGGTACCCGCACACCAGCCGCCGCCAGCTTGAACAGGGCATCCACTTCTGTGTTCTGCCACACCTCTTCGTGCTGTTTGCGACCGTACTTGGAGCCTTTCTCCATGGCGCGGGCGCTGCGACTGTTACGCACCTTGCGCCCTTCCTGATACACCACGGCCTGCTTGAAGCTACGCTTGGACGCCTCTTTATAGACCTTGGCGCAGCGGATCTCGTCGCCGCAGCGCACCACATAGACGTCGGCCTCTTTGCCGCTCATCAGCCGGCTGATGACGTCATCGACCAGGCCGTCATCAACCAGAGGTTGGATTCGATTTGGAATTTTCATGGCCGCCCTTTTACCCTATTTGCGCCTCAGAAGATAGCCCCTATGAGGCCAGCTTGCATATCCCTGTTCCTTGACACCTTCCAGTGCCCCATTTGCCGCTGTTTTACTCACCAAACTGCTTAAAGGACAAGCGCTTGTCACCGCTGTCATCTCAGGTCGCCAGCCAGTGTCTTTCCCTTCAGGGTTCAGGTGGCAGACCGCTGCGGATCCGCTTAATTCCCTCTTCGTAGAGACCATCCTCCCCTTCTTGATGTTCCTGGGTTTCGAAGATCTTGAGAAACCACATGTACTGCTCTGGATACTGGCTCAGCTGCTGCTCCACCATGCGGTTCATGGCATTGACGTCGGCGGTCAAATCGTCCGTGGGATATGGATCAAACGGGGGTTCAATCTCAAGCCGGTAGCACTCTTCATCCTCGTCATAGCAGGCGAGGATGGGCACAGCACGGGCACCGGTCAGCTTCACCAGCTTGGGCAGGGCTGGCAGAGTCGCCTTGGGGTGACCGAAGAAAGGGATGAAGATGCTCTTCTCACGACCATGATCCTGATCCGGCAGATAGAAGAAGTTGTAGCCGCTGCGGATGGACTTGATGGCCGGTTTGATGCCGACACTGCGCTCATACACCTTGCCGGCTTTGGATCGCTCGCGGTTGATATACCAGTCAAACACCTGATCTTTCGGGCTCTTCATCATGGTACAGAGCGCAAGCCCCTCATCGGTCAGGTAGCGGCCAATCATGTCCACCGCCCAGGTGTGAGGCACGACCAGTATCATGGTGCGCCCGGCGGCCAGCTCCGCCTCTATATGCTCCCAGCCCCGTACCTTGATGCGGCTTTTGAGATGCGCGGAGCTGCGCAGGGTCAGCTCGCCAAAGCCCATGAATGCCTTGAGACCGGTCCGGATCGCCTTGAGCAGCAGCGCCTTACGGCCCGCGTCATCCAGCTTGGGAAAACAGATCTTGAGATTGGTCTCGGCAATGTAGGCCTGCTTTTTGGAAAGTCGCAGCAAGGCCGGGGCCACGGCATTGGCAAAACGCCCGCGCACACCGTGAGGCACCCATGCCAGCAGACACAAAAAACCAAGCGCCAGCCAACTGCCCCACCAGCGCGGATGAAGCAGACGGGCATGAAATGAGGTATCAAAAACCGGATCGTGTGAAGACATCGCCGCCATCAAGTCATAGAAAATAAACGGTTATTTTAATTATCCTGACAATTTTTTCCACTTTGGGGTGCAGTGGTCTTACCAACACACAGACTCGTACCCAATAAAAATGGCCCCGCAGGGCCATGATCACGATGACAGGTCAGGCGCCGGGAGGAAGATCACCTCGGATCCGCTTGATCCCTTCTTCATAGAGGCCGTCCGACCCTTCCTGCTCTTCACGGGTATCGAAAATCTTGAGGAACCACATGTATTGGCCCGGATCGCGAGTCAGTTGCTGCTCAATCATCTTGTTCATGCGGCAGGTGTCCGCCATCAGATCGCCGCTGGGGTAATCAGCAAACGGCGCCTCTATCTCCAGACGGTAGCAGTACTTGGCCTCATCGTAGCAGGCCAGCATGGGCACTGCCTTGGCACCACTGACCTGCACCAACCGCGGCAGAGCCGGCAGGGTTGCCTTGGGATAGCCGAAGAAGGGCGCAAAGATGCTCGCCTCACGGCCATGATCCTGGTCCGGCAGATAGAAGAAACTGTGTCCACGCTTGACGGTTCTGATCACCGACTTGATGCCGGCACTGCGCTCATAGACAAGGCAACCATTCTTGGCTCGTTCCCGATTGATGTGCCAGTCAAATACCGGATTGCGGGCACTCTTCATCATGGCGCACATGGGCACGCCACGCTGGGTGAAGTAGTAGCCGGCAGCATCGACCGGCCAGCTATGGGGCACCACCAGTATCATGGGGCGGCCGGCGGCCTGCTCCGCCTCGATATGCTCCCAGCCACTCACCTGGATACGTTTCATCAGGTAGGCGGGACTGCGCACGGTAAATTCACCAAATCCAAGCAGGGTCTTGAGACCGATGCGGATGGAGGTCATCAGGATGGCATCACGCTCGGCTTGGCTCTTGTTGGCAAAGCAGATATCGAGGTTGGTTTTGGCGATGTAGATCTGTTTCTTGGAGACCTTGACTACCAGCGGCGCCAGCCATTCTGCCAGCTTGTCACGCCAGCGAGGCGGCACGAAGGCGAGCACACAGAGTGCGCCGAGTGCCAACCAGCTTGGCCAGTAACGCGGTCGCAATAAACGGGTCTGAAAAGAGGAATCAAACACAGGATCTTGGGAAGACATGAATGAGGTCAAACGAAGAAAATGGGGTTGCATTGTATTCGTCCTGACAGGTAATACCAGTGAAATTCATCGTGAGCACCTCAGGGTGAGCGCTGGTTCAAAAAATGGATTTCCCAGCGGCAAAAACAGTCTCCTTCAACACTTAACCGCAGACAAAAAAGCGCTCCACCCATGGCGGAGCGCTCTCACTACTTCTGGCCAGTGGAGCATGTCGTGCACGCATGCCCTTCTCGTTGACTGACCCCTTACCCCGAGTCTCTCCAGGAGAGTCGTGCCTAGCGGCGGGCGCCGTGTCGGGCGATGCCGTGATCCATGTTGATCTCCCTTAATGGCAAAAAGAACATCAGATAGCGCAAGGCCACATAGCCGACGATCAGGGTGGCGGCACCCAGTTCGAAGTGGGCCAGCAGATTGACCTGCTCCACATAGTGGGTTGCTTGTGGCCACTGCGCCAGCAGGTGGCTTACCTTGAACAGGGCGGTGGCACCTATCACCAGCGGGAAGGTGAAGGCGGCATACCCCGGTGAAAACGGCAGGCGCAACAACTTGATAAACGCCAGATAGATGATGCAGGTCATCAGAATGGCGATCCCCAGCAGCACGGCCACCAGCAACAAGGAAGGATCCTCGGTCACGGTCAGATAACCGGCGAGTGACAGACTGGCAGGGGCCGCCAGAATGGCGATGGTCGGCTTGGCGGCATCCGGTACTTCATGACTGAAGATGAGGCGATAGAGCATCAGCGGCAACATCAGGCCGTAGCAGAGCATACCGAACCAGAGCAGGCCGTCGGCCAGCGCGGCAAACTGGCCACCCGGAAAGGCCACGTCAGCCACTATGATGCCCACCGGCGGCACAAACCAGCTAGGCACCATGTGATGGATCTCGAACTGCTTGGCTCTGTGCCAGACAAACGTGGCCAGAAACAGCAGATGCAGCGCAACGGCACACAACCAGAGCCCCTCGCCCAGACCGGGGGCCAGCATGCCGACCGCCTTGGAGACCACCATGGTGGCCATGGCATAGGTGGGCACAACGCTGCCCACCACAGGGTGAGCCAGATCCTGCCACAGCAGGCGTGGATGAAGCAGAAACTTGAAGGTGAGGATCACCAGCAGCACGGCGGCAACGGCGGCGCCCAGCAGTTGCAGGCGACCATCGAACTGGCCGGCGTTTTCCCAGCACCAACCGAGACTGGCGATCCCGAGTGCCAGGCCCGCCATGGGGGTCGGTGCCTTGCCTAAGGATTGACGAGTTCTTGCGATCATGGCTGAAACCTCTTGTGAGAGACGATGAGCATAGGATAAAGCGCCGCTATCGTTTACGATATCTAAATGAATTGAATCAATTGTTCAGGTAAACCAAACATGAAACTGACCCTGCAACAACTCAAGGTCTTCGCCACCATAGCCCGCTACGGCAATCTGGGGCTGGCCGCCAACGAGCTCTGCCTGAGCAAGGGCGCCGTGTCCCAGTCATTGCAGGAGCTGGAGCGTCAGCTCGCCACCCCCTTGTTTGATCGCATTCACCCCAGATTGCAGCTCAACAACGAGGGGCGCTTGCTGCAACCGGCCGCCGAAGAGCTGCTGACCCGGATGCAGGATATTGAAACCCTGTTCAGCCCGGATGCAGAGCCAAGCGGCCAGCTTCGCCTGGGAGCGAGCCAGACCATAGGCAACTACCTGCTCCCCACCCTGCTGGCCAGCAGCAAACAGGAGCTGGGCCTGCCCCCCAGAGTCACCATCACCAACACCCACCAGCTGTGCCATTTGCTGGCCAACTTCGAGCTGGATCTGGCCTTGATAGAGGGGCAGAACCACCATGCTGATCTGGTGAGTGAACCCTGGCTCAATGACGAGATGCTGATCGTGGCTCATCCCGATCATCCCCTCGCCCGGCGCAGTCGCCTGTCGCTCAGCCAGCTGAGCGATGAAACCTGGGTACTGCGCGAGCCACAGTCAGGCAGCCGCGAGCAATTCGAGCAACAGATCCAGCCCGGGCTGCCTCGCTGGCAGGCAGGGCTTGAGCTCAACACCCTGGAGGCCGTGATGCTGGCGGTTGAAAAGGGGCTGGGGATCTCCTTCATCTCCCGCCTGGCGGTGTCGGATCGGTTGCAAGCCGGTCGTCTGGTGGCCTTCTCCCTTGCCCGGCGTTTTCCCCGCCAGCTCTCCCTCATCTGGCACCGGCAGAAATACCACTCCGCCACCCTGCGCCGCTTTCTGCAGTTTTGCCGCGCGCAAGAGGGGGCCCTGCCTCAACCCCTGGCGGACATAACCACTCGGACAAAAGCGCAATAAGATGATCGGGCTCGATGATCGCGCCCGATCATCTGGCTTCCCCTTGCGCAGACAAAAAAAGAGAGGGCGCCCCGGCGCCCTCTCTGCAAATCATGATCACGAGCTGGCTTGCAGGCCGTGCTCGACCCACCCCAGCACTTGTCTGGTCAGGGCCTGCGGCACCCAGGGGGAATCCCTCAATCCCTGCCTGACACAGGCGGCGAAATGATCCGCCTCGTGCTGCATGCCACCGCCCGCTACCTGCGCCTCTATGTCTCCCGGCCAGGCAGGCAAGGGATCGCCTGTGACCCAGCGTACCTGCTGGGGGTTCCACCACTTGCCGACCAGTTGCAGGGCCCAACCCTCACCGCCCAGATAGGCCGCCTTGTCGAGATCCTGGACGATGGAGGCATCCAGCTCGGCCGCGAGGGGGCCGGCAAAGCGGAAGCTGGCGGCCTCGTCCACCTCGCCCGTCTGGCGGGAAAGAGCGACCTGCGGCTCACCCGCAGCCAGCCCCAGCTGGTGACAGATGGCGGCGTAGAGCCAGAGCGGATAGACACCCACATCCCAGGCAGCGCCTCCGGCCAAGGCGGGATCAAACAGTTTGCCGGATCTCTCCTGCACCGAGCCGAAGGCCGCCTGCAGCCGATTGGGGGCAGGCAAGGCGCCGAGTCGCCGCAGCAATTCGCGCATGGCGGGGAAGCACATCACCTTCATGGCCTCCATCAGCAGCAGGCCACGGGCCTGGGCGAGCTGCACCAGCGCATCCCAATCTGCTACTTGAGTCACCGCCGGCTTTTCCACCAGCACGTGCTTGCCCGCCAGCAACATCTGCTTGATCAGGTCGGCGTGCTCCGGGTGGATCACCGCTACATAGACGGCCTCCACCTCGGTGCTTGCCGCCAGCACCTGGTAGCTGCCATAGGCAAGGGGCAATCCCTGCTCCTCGGCAAAGTCCCGGGCTCGCCCCTGATCACGGGCGGCGATCGCCACCACCTGCCCCAGACTCGCGTGCTCATTCACGTCCTTGCAAAAGCGACGGGCAATGGCGCCCGCTCCGGCAATGCCCCAGCGCAGTGGCCGCGCGTGTGGATCTTCTTGCATCATCATTGCTCCTTATGCGGTGGCCGCGGCGCTTTACGCCTTTGCCAGACTACGTAGCCAACTGATCTCGTCGCCCCAGATCGTCTCGTCTATGGTCTCCAGGATCAGCGGAATGCCGTCGAAACGCTCGTCATTCATGATGTGGTGGAATACCGCCTCCCCCAGATTGCCTTCACGCAAGCTGTGATGGCGGTCGACCCGGCTGCCGAAGGTGCACTTGGCGCCGTTGATGTGCATACCCTTGAGATACTGGAAGCCGACGATGCGATCGAAATCGGCAAACACCTGAGCGCAGGACTCAGGGGTGCGCAAGTCATAACCGGCGGCGAAGGCGTGGCAAGTATCGAAGCAGATACCGACCCGACTCTTGTCCTCCACCCCGTCGATGAGGGTGGCCAGGTGTTCAAACGACCAGCCGAGGTTGGTGCCCTGTCCGGCTGTGTTCTCAATCACGGCCGTCACCCCCTGGCTACGCTCCAGCGCCCAGTTGATGGATTCGCTCACCAGTGTCAGGCTGGCCGCTTCCGGGATCTGCTTCAAATGGCTGCCGGGGTGGAAGTTCAGGTAGCAAAGTCCCAGCTGCTCGCAGCGCTTTATCTCATCGAGAAACGCATCGCGAGACTTGGCCAAGCCGTCGGGATCGGGATGGCCCAGATTGATGAGGTAACTGTCGTGGGGCAGGATCTGCTCCGGGCGAAAACCGGCTTTCTCGCACGCCAGTTTGAAGGCTCGGATACTGGCCTCGGACAGCGGCGCCGCCTGCCACTGGCGCTGGTTCTTGGTAAACAGGGCGAAGGCATTGGCACCGATGGCCTGGGCGCGAGCTATGGTGTTCTCCACCCCGCCGGCGGCACTGACGTGGGCTCCGATATATTTCATGAGATCTCCTCTGCTCTGTGAGAGCGCCATTATGCCTATCTGCCCCGCCCGCGCCAAACCGGGATCTTCGATTACCACTATAGAGAGCCAGACCAGAGTATCTGACCACCGATGTCGTGCATGACAGAGGGAGGCGCCCCGTCACTGGCCGCTCGACAATGCCGGGGCAAGTTCACTGGCGAGCGCCGTCTCCAGCACGCCGCCCAGCCAGTGGATGAAGGCCCGCACCCTGGGCGAAAGCTGACGACGATGGGCATAGAGGGCATGAATGGGCAAGGGAGGCGCCTGCCACTGGGGCAACACCATGACCAGTTCCCCACTGGCGAGCAATGCCTCTATCCCGACTCGCGGCATCTGGATGATCCCGAACCCCGCCAGCGCCGCGGCCAGATAGGTTTCGCTGTCGTTCACAGTGAGGGCGCCGGCCATCGCCAGCACGGCGCGGGTGCCATCGGCCTGCAAGTACTCGAACCCGGCCTCTCTGTCCCCCGGCACGGCGCCATAGTGGACCAGTCGGTGCCCCACCAGGTCGGCCAAGGTCTGTGGCATACCATGGCGGGCCAGATAGGTGGCGCTGGCGCAGTTGATCTGGCGGTAGTGGCCCAGGGGACGGGCGACCAGGCTGGAAGACTCCAGCGCCCCCACCCGTATTACGCAGTCGAAGCCTTCTCGCACCAGATCGACCCGCCGATCCGTGCTGCTCAGCATCAGTTGCAAGTCAGGGTGAGCCGCCAGAAAGGCGGGCAGCGCCGGTATGACCAGATGACGCGCCATCCGGCTTGGCATGTCCACCCGCAGCTGGCCGCTGAGTTGCCCATGCGGCCGAAACAGCCCATTGAACTCCTCCATGTCGGCCAGCAACGCCTGACAGCGGGCGTAGCAGAGCTGGCCATCCGTGGTCAGTTGCACCCGCCTGGTGGTGCGATGAAGCAAGCGAGTGCCCAGCTGCTCCTCCAGCCGACGTATGCCCGCGGAGAGCGTTGCCTTGGGCATGCCCAGTTGCTCGGCACTGCGGGTGAAGCTCTCAAGCTCGGCCACCCGCATAAACATTCTCATCGCATCCAGTTGATCCATGGCGTCATTGTCACTTTAAACGGAACAGTGCATCTATTATTACCCTCTTTATCCATAATGTACGCACCAATAGAGTGGCACTACCGGCTCGTCCCGAGCCAGCATCCACCCCATTGACAGGAGTCGTACCATGACCCGTTCCATCGCCCTCATCACAGGCGCCAGCCGCGGCCTCGGCAAACACTCGGCCCTGGCCCTCGCCGCCAAAGGCGTCGATCTCATCATCACCTATCGCAGCCAGGCCGAAGAGGCGGCCACCGTGGTGGCGCAGGCCAATGCGCTCGGCGTCAAAGCCCACGCCTTGCCACTGGATGTGGCCGACAGTGCCTCCTTCGCCGCCTTCGCGGCTGAGGTACGCCAGTTGTTGCAACGGGAGTGGCAACGCGATCGGTTCGACTTTCTGGTCAACAATGCCGGCATCGGCATCCACGCCAGCTTCGAGCAGACCACGGAGCAGCAGTTCGATACCCTCATGAACATTCACCTCAAGGGGACCTTCTTCCTGACCCAGCAGCTGTTGCCCCTGATCCGCGATGGCGGGCGCATCATCAACCTCTCGACCGGCCTCACCCGTTTCGCGCTGCCCGGTTACACCGCCTACGCCGCCATGAAGGGAGGAATCGAGGTGCTGACCCGCTATCTGGCCAAGGAGCTGGGCCCGCGCGGGATCGCCGTCAACGTGGTGGCACCCGGTGCCATCGAGACTGATTTTGGCGGGGGTGTGGTGCGGGACAACCAGGCGGTCAACGACTTCATCGCCAGCCAGACCGCGCTCGGGCGAGTCGGCCAGCCCGACGACATAGGCGGCGTGATAGCGGCCCTGCTCTCGGATGACAATCGCTGGGTCAATGCCCAGCGCATCGAGGCCTCGGGGGGCATGTTCATCTAGCGAACCATCCCATCACTGGGCGGGAAAACGGCCATGCAAAAGGCCCTGCCTCACGGCAGGGCCTTTTCGTATGACAAGGCCAGGGGATGCGTTAAAGCGCCTTGCCACCCGAACTGATGACTGACTGATACCAGTAGAAGCTGTCTTTCTTGATGCGGCGCAAAGAGTTGACGTGCTGCTCATCCCTGTCGATATAGACGAAGCCGTAACGCTTCTGGTAGCCGTTGAGCCAGCTCAGGATATCGGTGAACGACCAGGCGCAGTAACCAATCAGCTCAACCCCGTCCTGCAGCGCCTGCTGACAGGCAATGAGATGGCTCTTGAGGTAGGCGATGCGATAGGCATCGTGCACGCTGTCATCCGCTTCCAGCTGGTCAAACTCCCCCAGCCCGTTCTCGGTGATCATCAGCGGCAGCCCGTAGCGGGACGAGAGGCGGCGCAGGGCGATGCGCATCCCGGTCGGGTCTATGGCCCAGTCCCAGTTGCTGGTCTCAAGATGCGGATTGGGCGCCGTCTTGTAGAGGCCCGGAATGCCGCTCGAGGGGGTGGTGCCCTTCTGCCCCGTGGTATTGATGCGCTGCAAGGTCTGGCCGCCGAGGGGGTTGTCGGTATAGGTCAGGGTGTAGTAGTAGTTGACCCCTATGTAATCCGGTGTGCCTTCCCGCAGCAGCTCCAGATCCCCTGGCAGTATCTCGGGCGCCTCGCCGTTTTCCCGCAAGTAAGCCAGCGCCGCCTGGGGGTAGCGGCCGAAGCAGTAAGCATCCAGCCACCAGTAGTTGGTGAACTCCTCGGCATTTTCAAACGCCAGCATGTCTTTGGGATCGCACGACGCCGGATAGGCGGGCGAGTAGGCAAAGCTCGGGCCGATCAGGCCGTTTGGCACGTGCTGACGAAACGCCTTGATCACCCTGGCATTGGCCAGAAAAGCGATGTGGTTGGCGGCAAAGAAGCGCTTTCTGTCTTGCACTGCAGGCGGATGGGTGCCGAGCTGGTAGGCGTTGGTCAGGTTGTAGTTCTGCTCGTTGAGCGATACCCAGTACTTCACCTTGCCCGCAAAGCGCTGATACAGGGTCACGCAGTAGCGTTCGAAATCCTCGATGACGCGTCTGTCTTCCCAGCCGCCATATTCATCCTGCAGCGCCTGGGGCAAGTCCCAGTGATAGAGGGTCAGCACTGGCTCGATCTGGTGGGCCAGCAGGGTATCGATCAGCTTCTCGTAAAATGCCAGACCCGCCTCGTTCACCTCACCCCGGCCGGTCGGGTAGATGCGCGGCCAGCTCACCGAGAAGCGGTAGGCCTTGAGCCCCATCTCGGCCATCAGTGCCACGTCCTCTTCGATGCGATGGTAGTGATCGACGGCCACGTCACCGTTGCTGCCCTCAAAGGTCTTGCCAGGCAACTTGGTGAAGAGGTCCCACACCGAGGGCCCTTTGCCATCCGTGTTCCAGGCCCCTTCTACCTGATAGGCGGCAGAGGCGGCGCCCCACAGGAAATCCTTGGGGAAATCGTTGAACGTGTGGTGATGCATCTGGCTTTTCTCCTGCTGCGATGATGGTGCAGGCCATCTCGAATGAACCGGCGCTCTATATTGACTGCGATTGACTGCGCCCCAAATGAATTGGCATAAGCATCGAACAGTTCTAAAATTCCGTCCAATGACAAATTTAACCACTCAACATTCCTGACAGGAATGAAAGGAGTCAGGATGGAGCTCAGAGATCTGAAAGCCTTCGTTACCCTGGGGGAAGTGCTGCACTTCGGTCAGGCAGCGGTGCGCCAGCACGTCACCCAGTCTGCCCTGAGCAAGCAGATAAAACGGCTGGAGGAGGAGCTTGGCGGCGAGCTGTTCGAGCGCAATGCCAGCAGCACACGCCTCACAGTGCTGGGGCGGGCGCTCTATGCAGATGCCAGCGCTCTGGTGGCCTCCAGCGAACAGCTGGCACGCACCGCTCGTGACGTGCTGGCAGGCAACAGCGGCACCTTGCGCATCGGCTTTGGCGTTGCCACCAAGATACTGGTGCCCGCCGCCATCGCCCGTTTTCGCGCCGAGCGTCCCCAGGTGACCATAGAGCTCAATGATCTCTCCACCCATCACCAGCTGCTGGCCCTGAGCGAAGGGCGACTGGATCTCGGTTTCTGCCGCCTGCCCGCCCCCAAGGGGTGGCACTGCCTGCCCGTGGTGCAGGCCCACTTTGTCGCCGTGCTGCCTGCCAGTTACAGCGGCGTGAGCGAGCTGGCGGATCTGGTGGACAAACCGCTGGCAATCCTGCGCCGGGACAAGGCGCCCTCGTTTTACGATCATCTGATGAACTACCTGGCCCAGAGCGGATTGCGGTTTCGCGATATCCAGTATGTGAACGACTTCGCAGCCGGGGTGGCCACCGCAGCTGCCGGCATCGCCTGGACCCTGGTGCCCTCCTCCACCACCATAGAGCACCCGGATGTGCTCACCCTGCCTCTCACCGAGCGCGAAGCGAGCTGGACCATAGGCCTTATCCGCCCGCCCCACAGCAAGGGCCCGCTCATCGACGCCTTCTGGCGGGTTGTCTCCCCCATGAGCGAGCTGAAGTCAGAGCCGTACTAGTCCTGCGCCTGCGACTCTGACAGTACGGCTGTTGACGGCACCTCATCCGCCGGCTCTGGACACAATGGTCAGGGATCGAAATAAATAGGCAAATAAATCAACAGCTCCCCTGCTGAATATATGAACTTACCTGCTGTTTGTATGAAGAATTATGCTGCCAAAAATTTTCTGTGAACCAGCGCCCGCCGCTAAAAAAATAAGCCTCTACTCTTGGTTGGCACAATAACCAATTTGGCTCAGCCCTGTTTATTTAAAAACGCATCACAAAGGAGTGTCATATGTATAAAAAGATGAAGCTGGCGGGAATTATCAGTGCAGTCTTGCTCTCGGGAACTGTTTATTCTGCCGACATGACGGTGGGGTTCTCTCAAATTGGTTCCGAGTCTGGCTGGCGGGCAGCCGAAACCTCGGTGGCCAAGACAGAAGCCGAGAAACGTGGCATCACACTGAAAATTGCAGATGCCCAGCAAAAACAGGAGAACCAGATCAAGGCCATTCGCTCATTCATCGCCCAGGGTGTGGATGCCATCTTTATTGCCCCCGTCGTCCAGACCGGTTGGGAACCCGTGCTGCAAGAAGCCAAAGAGGCGGATATTCCCGTCTTCCTGCTGGATCGCAATATTACCGTGAAAGATGACTCGCTCTTCATGACGGGCGTCGCCGCAGACAGCGTGCATGAAGGGGCTGTGGCTGCAGACTGGCTGGTCAGACAACTCGATGGAAAAGCCTGCAATGTCGTTGAGTTACAAGGCACTGTTGGCGCCAGCGTGGCACTGGATCGCAAAAAAGGCTTCCTCGATACCGTGGCCAAAGTACCCACCATCAAGATCATCCGGACCCAATCAGGCGACTTTACTCGCAGCAAGGGCAAAGAGGTCATGGAGAGCTTTATCAAGGCCGAGAATAATGGCAAGAATATTTGCGCCGTCTATGCCCATAACGACGACATGGCCATCGGTGCCATTCAGGCGATTAAAGAGGCAGGACTGAAACCGGGTAAAGACATCAAAATCATTTCAATTGATGGCGTGCCGGATATATTCAAGGCGATGATCGCCGGTGAAGCCAATGCCTCGGTGGAATTGACACCGAATATGGCAGGCCCCGCCTTTGACGCCCTGCTGGCTTATAAAAAAGATGGCAGCCTGCCCCCCAAACACATCAAGACAGCGTCGATTCTGTTCCAGCCTGACAATGCACAGGCCCAGCTCGACATGAAAAAGAGCATGGGTTACTAAGTCACGTCCGTCGTGAGCCAGTCCTTTTAATAGCCGGCCATATAAGTGCAACCTCTTATATGGCCGGCTATACCGGAGTGCCTATTTTCATGCCAGATAACCATCATGAACTCATATTAAACGCCACCGGGATCTGCAAGACATTTCCCGGGGTTCGCGCGCTGCACCAGGTGGATTTCTCACTGCGTCGGGGAGAGATAATGGCGTTGCTCGGCGAAAATGGGGCGGGCAAATCCACCCTGGTAAAAACCCTCACCGGGGTTTATCAAGGTGATGCGGGTCGCATCGAGCTGGATGGTGCCCTGATAGCCCCCACGGACACGGCCCACGCCCAGCGTTTGGGGATTGGCACCGTCTATCAGGAGGTCAACCTGCTCCCCAATATGTCGGTGACCGACAATCTGTTCATCGGCCATGAACCCCGTCGGTTTGGCCTCATCGATCGGGCCAGCATGTCACGGCAAGCCAGCGCCATCATGGCCAGCCACGGTTTCGAAATGGACGTCTCGCTGCCACTGGGGCACTACTCGGTCGCCATGCAGCAGATTGTCGCCATCGCCAGGGCCATCTCGTTGTCAGCGAAGATCCTGATCCTGGATGAACCGACGGCGAGCCTGGATACCAGCGAAGTGCAGATGCTGTTTTCCATCATGCGCAGCTTGAGAGACAAGGGCGTCAGCCTGATTTTCATTACCCATTTTCTCGACCAGGTCTACGACATCAGCGACCGCATCACTGTGCTGCGCAATGGTGAGCTGGTCGGCACCCGTGAAACCGCCACACTGCCGCAGCTGGACTTGGTCAAGATGATGCTGGGGCGCGAGCTGGCCGAGAATGCGCTCCAGCGGGCGGGCAAAACCCTGCGCAGCAACCACCCCACAGTGTCATTCAAACACTATGGCAAGAAAGGAGTGATAGCCCCCTTCAGCCTGGACGTCATGCCGGGGGAGATAGTCGGTCTGGCTGGCTTGCTGGGGTCGGGTCGTACCGAAACCGCCGAGCTGATGTTTGGCATTCAGCCCAGCGACAGTGGCGAATGCCGGGTGCGCGGCAAGGTTATCTCAATCCGCTCCGCTCGACAGGCCGCCGCCAGCGGCTTTGGCTTTTGCCCGGAGGATCGCAAGAACGCCGGCATCATCGCCTCGGCCTCGGTGCGAGAGAACATGGTGCTGGCCCTGCAAGCCCAGCGGGGCTGGCTGCATCCCCTGTCACGCAAGGAGCAGGACGAGATCACGGCGCGCTTCATTGAACAGCTGGCGATCAAGACCCCGGGTCCGGAGCAGCCGATCCAGTTCTTGTCAGGGGGCAACCAGCAGAAGGTGCTGCTGGCCCGCTGGCTGCTGACCAAACCGCAGTTTCTGATCCTGGACGAACCCACCCGGGGCATAGATGTGGGGGCCCATGCCGAGATCATCCGCCTGATCGAATCACTCTGTGCCAATGGCCTGGCGCTGCTGGTCATCTCATCGGAGCTGGAGGAGCTGGTAAGTTATGCCGATCGGGTGATCGTATTGCGAGACAGAAAACAGGTGGCAGAGCTGGCGACCGATGCGCTTTCTGTCCCTGCCATCATGAATGCCATTGCCATGTGAGGCCTGATATGACGTCATCCATACTACCCATCCCCATCCGGCGAGCGCGGGCCAGCCGGTATTTGCCCACAGGCACGGCGCAATGCGGGGCCCTGCTCTGCGTGCTGCTCATCAACGCCCTGGTCGCCGACAATTTTTTCGCCATCCATATTCAGGATGGCCGCCTGTTCGGCAGCCTGATCGACATTCTCAACCGCTGCGCCCCTGTGGCCCTGCTCTCCCTTGGCATGACACTGGTGATTTCCACCGGCGGCATCGACCTGTCGGTGGGTGCCGTGATGGCGATCAGCGGCGCAACCATGGCAAGCATGGCCACCGGCGACCACAGCATTCCCGTCATTCTGTGCTCCGTGCTCGGAGTCGGGCTCTTATGCGGCTTGTGGAATGGCGTGCTGGTTGCCGTCTTCAAGATCCAACCCATAGTGGCAACCCTGATCCTGATGGTAGCGGGTCGCGGTATCGCCCAGCTCATCACGCAGGGGCAGATCATCACCTTCAACAACGAGGCCCTGGCCTGGCTCGGCAGCGGGTCACTCTTTTATCTTCCTACCCCTGTCATCATCACCCTGGGGGCGGCGCTGCTCATCTGGTTGTTGACCAAGCGCACCGCGCTCGGGCTCTTCATCGAAGCCGTGGGGATCAACATCAAGGCGGCCAACAATGCCGGCCTCAATACTCCCATGGTGGTGATCGCCACCTATCTGCTGAGTGGCATGCTGGCTGCCGTCGCCGGCATGATAGTGGCGGCCGACATCAGGGGAGCGGATGCCAACAATGCCGGCCTCTGGCTGGAGATGGATGCCATTCTGGCGGTGGTGATAGGGGGAACCTCGCTGATGGGAGGACGCTTCAACCTCGCACTCTCCCTGCTCGGCATACTGATCATTCAAGGGGTGAACACCGGCATTCTGCTCTCCGGCTATCAGCCTCAGTGGAATCAAATTGTCAAGGCCATGGTGGTGCTGGCGGTGCTCGTCATGCAATCCCCTGCACTCAATCACCTGTTTTCCCGGGAGGCTCGCCATGTTTAAACGCAATCTTCCCTTGATGGTGACCATCATGGTGTTTCTGGTCGGGTATCTGGTGTGCCTTGCCTCCTTTCCCGCCTTTTTATCTACCCGCATCATTTGCAACATACTGACCGACAATGCCTTTCTTGGCATAGTGGCCGTGGGCATGACCTTCGTGATCCTCTCTGGCGGCATCGATCTGTCGGTGGGCGCCGTGATCGCATTTACCGGGGTCTTGCTCGCCAAGCTCATTGGCGATCTGGGGGTAAGCCCCTGTCTGGCCATCCCCCTGGTCATGATGCTGGGAGCCAGTTTTGGTGCCCTCATGGGCTGGCTGATCGATACCCTGAAGATCCCGGCCTTTATCATCACGCTGGCGGGCATGTTCTTTCTGCGGGGGGCAAGCTTCCTCATCTCGGAGCAATCCCTGCCCATCGATCATCCGACCTTTACCTACCTGTCGAGTCTGTCATGGAAGATGGCGGGCGGTGGGCGCTTGAGCCTGCTGGCCCTGATCATGCTGGCGGTGGTGTTACTTGGCATGCTGCTCGCCAATCGAACCCGCTTTGGCAACAACGTCTATGCCATCGGCGGCAATGCCACCTCGGCAGCCTTGATGGGGATCTCGGTGCGCCAGACCACTATCCGCATCTATATGCTCTCCACCACACTGGCGACCCTGGCGGGCATCGTGTTTGCGCTCTATACCTCGGCGGGCTATCCGCTCGCCGCCGTCGGGGTCGAGCTCGATGCCATCGCCGCCGTGGTCATTGGCGGTACCTTGCTCAGTGGTGGCGTAGGCACCGTCTTTGGCTCGCTGTTTGGCGTCTTGATCCAGGGATTGATCCAGACCTATATCAACTTCGACGGCACCCTCAGCTCCTGGTGGACCAAGATCATCATAGGACTGCTGCTGTTTTGCTTTATCGCCCTGCAGCGCATGCTCATCGTATTTTCGGAAAATCGAAAAACCAACAAACCCGGGCTTTTCAAGCGGTAGGCCTCCATCGAGAGTGCCCCCAGATAATGGCGTGGAGTGAGAACGTATCGCCTTGTTACTCGCTCAGTGCGATGCAATTGCGGCCAGCCAATTTGGCGTGATAGAGGGCGGCATCCGCCTGTTGCACCAGTTCAATGGCTGATTGGGTGGTGGAGGGCTGCAAACTGGTCACCCCGAAACTGACGGTCACTATCCCCAGCGGCGAGTCAGCCCGTGGCAAGGCCAGTGTCAGGATGAGACGGTGAAGATGCTGCGCCGTGTCAAACGCCGCCTGCATGTTCATGTTGGGCAACAAGATGACGAACTCCTCACCGCCGTAGCGGGCCACCAGCTCCCCTGCCCTGCGCCCGGACTGTGACAACGCCTGGGCCAGCGCCCGCAGACAGCTGTCCCCGGCCAGATGACCATAGTGATCGTTGAATTGCTTGAAGTGATCGATGTCGAGCATGATCAAGGCCAGTGGCATGCCGCTGCGCAACCCGCGGTTCCACTCCTGCTGCAGGATGTGATCGAACAGGCGTCGATTGCCAATGTTGGTCAGGGCATCTGTGTTACTCAGGATTTCCAACTGCCGATTGGCTTCGGCCAACTCATGAGTGCGGATCTCAATGATGCGTTCCAGTTCGAGGTTGCGCTCGCACAAGCGCGCCACGGGATAGACTTCGGTATCCTGCGCCAACCCGTAAGGAAGCGAGATCCCGCTATGGGCGATTTTCCACTCGCCCTCTTCGTGGCAGAAGATCAACACCAATCTGGCCGTCTCCCGCGACAAGATATGGTCAGGTATGGGCAGGTGAATGTGGAAAAAACCGGTCGCGACGACCACATCCTCTGTCAAATCTTGCAATGACAGATCCAGCATTTCGATATGGATCCGCTCGGGGATTTGTGCGAAATCTTTGCGAGTGATGCGTATCCACTCTTCCCGATCGGTGACAAGCTGGTCACTACTGCCTGCATAGCCACTGAAATTGTCACTAAACCAGGTAACAAGACGAACATCACGTGCCGAATACATTTCTATGTATTCATCAAACAATGAACGAATAAGACGCTGACGTTCCACCCGCATAAACTTGCTCCGATCACGGCACTGGGCCACCGCCTTAAATATGACAGGTGAAACGGAACCCGACTAGCCAAGCGACCGTGGCCAGATCTCATAATGAGCAAATCATCAAATATCAAACTTGACATCAAATCCAAATGCGTCTCTAAAAGAGACGTCGCGATTCAATTAGCGCCAAACTCATTCACTGGAGGCGGGCCACCAGACTCGAGGCTCCCAGCGCGCCCACCCGTACTACGCAGTCAAAGCCTTCGCGCACCAGATCGACCCACCCTACGTCGTTGAAGCAATCGACCACCACCTGACACCCTTCATCACCACCGGATGGCAGGAAAAATCCCGGGAAAATGCAGCATCAATAGATATAAAAATGCTCCCGGAACAGGAGCATAAATTCAACGTTCGGCCTCGCTATCAAACTGACCAAGACATATTTACATGGTGATCAGCGTGCCCTTTTCGACCTGGGGAAGATCACATAACAAGATCCGCCCCGGGGCATATTCAGGGCCAAGTCATTGGATTAGGCAACTTGGATAGTGACTGTCACTGCCTTATTTCAAGCGCAGATCATTTTTGACAGAGGTGACACCGTTGACACCTTTGGCGACAACAACGGCTTTATTGATATTGGCGCTGTCTTTAACAAAACCACTCAACTGTACGACACCTTTAAAGGTCTCTACATTGATCTCGGCTGATTTCAGGTCCGGATCATTGAAGATAGCCGTGACAACCTTGGTGGTAATCACTGAGTCATCCAAGTATTCACCCGTGCCTGCTTTATTTTTAGTTGATGCACAACCTACTGCAGTGACCAGAACGGCGATAGCCAACAGAATTGAAAAGCGATTTGTAGTTTTCATTTAATGTTTACTCCAAATAGTGTTAAACACTTCAAATTAAAAACTGAAATGTATGCTTCATTAGAACATGGTGTCTGTGAGTGCCAGAACTCTGTATAGCGTTACTGTGAATAACGATAACCACACACTCACGCTTGTTGAGCCAAGCAGCCAGCACCTTATTGATTGGCATGCTACATTATAATTTACGGCTATATCATCTTGTCGTCTGTGCGCTAACGAACATGACGCCCAGTTAACTGACCACCACATTCATAATGTGACATCTGAAATTGGTTAACGTTAGTATATTCACCAGCGCACACGTCAGATTATGTCATAGCACTCGACGACCTTGGATAATACGAAGTAAAACAACAACTACCGAGATAACAAGCAGCACATGAATGAAACCACCAAGGGTAGTGGCTGTTACCAGACCAACAGCCCAAAGCAGAAGCATCACTATAGCAAGGGTATATAGCATATACTCTCCTAAATAATGGGTTGTGATTGCTCATGAATTATAATAACCATGCTTAAGCAAGCATATATTCATGAGCATGAATATAACATGTGGCCATTCTGCCATGTGTTATTGACGGTGTGACATGTCTTTGTTTTTCTGTTCTGGCTGACCAAGCAGCCGTGACACCAGCAAAAACATATCTATGCCCGACACCAAACTTGACGTCACTCTGCCGGTGGTGACTGGCGCGCCTCGCCTTTGCGGTCCCTCATAACCAAGCACAAAACCCGCGCAGGCAGCAGAACAAAGCACAAGAGGATGAGTGAGCCTCGTTTGCAGTGCCTGCTTCATGAGATGGGACAGCCCGACTATCGTCAACTGACGGGACTGCAGTCGCTGCCGCAAGATAGCAATCTTCTCCCGGCGGGAGCCCTGAACAAGGGGGCGTGTATGACACGCTACAGGCTGCTTCATAAAGGTGCTCCAGGCATGGTTGAGGACTCGTCTGATGGCACGGGTGCATTGCTGGTCGCCACCGCATCGATACATATATTCTGCTGATAACGACGATACAGTATCATGACCCCGCCAATGGCGAGTCCATTGCCCACACTGATGATGAATAAGGCGCTACTCGTAGCCATTCCCTGCTCGAGTAACCAACATAGTGAGGCCGCAGCCAACATCAACCACAAGCTGACTAATAAAAAAGCCCCGACCAGACCACAGACAAGCATGCCAATCAGGCTACTGACTGCTTGTTGTACTTCCAGCCTGAATAACTGCAATCGCTCTTGCAGTTGTTCACCAAGCAGTCCAAAAACAGAGGTCGCCAGGCTGGTAATTGACACCGACTCCGTCGGTGTCAATTCTGCGTCAGGAATGGGCGCACTCTCTGTGATTCGCTCCGTGTTCATTAACGCTTCTTCAGTAACCAACCCACTAAAAATCCGGTGGAGATGGCAATACCGAGCACCATGAGCGGCTTGTCATTAATTTGAGTACGGCACTGGTCGAACAGTTTCATTTTCATTTCTCGCAGACTATCGCTTTTCTGTTCAATGGATTCGGCAACATTCATAGCAACGTCAGCTAATTTATCTACCGTTTGATGGGAGCGCTCGCTCAAATTATCCAGCGCAGGATGAACTGTCTTGGATGCACTGTCGACAGCGTCATGCAACCTCTTGCTGGTATCGTCAACCGAATCAGAAACACTTTCGCCTGACATGACTTGCTTTTGTTCACTCATCATTACTCTCCCGTTCAATATGACAAAGGGCGGATGAAATAATCACGATCCGACCTGACAGCATGATACTTGGTGAAAGGACGCCAGCCATGAATTGAAATATTACCTGGCGGTGTTACATAAGACACGGGTCAACGCAGGAGTGAATGGATAAACACTATTCAGGGAGGTTCTTTTCAGCCCGCCACCTCCCTGTCACTACGCTATGAAATTGACTGTATATATATTCCTTGTCACTCAAAATAATAATCCTGCCAGTCAGGCTAGTCTGTACGATAGAGCACATAAAATGCCCTTGTTTAATCCTCATCACGTATATATATCCCTCTATGTGCGATAGCGCACATACCGAAGGTAAACAATCTGTGACTATGATAGGCTGGTGAAAGTTTTGTTTAACATTTGGAATATGTATGACTGATAATTATCATCCCCAGCAGAATCACCTGCTGGCTGCGCTATCAGCTGACACATATAGCAGATTGCATCCCCATCTTGAGTTGATGAACTTTCCTTTAGGCATGGTGCTCTATGAATCAGGTGATACGCTTCACCATGTTTATTTTCCTCTCGACTGCATCGTTTCACTCTTGTACGTGATGAAAAGCGGTGCATCTGCCGAAATTGCCGTCGTCGGTAATGAAGGATTGATCGGTGTCGCGCTGTTTATGGGCGGAGAAAGCACCACTAATCGTGCCATTGTGCAAAGCGCAGGTTACGCCTACCGCATGAAAGGACAGCTGTTGAAGACCGAGTTCAATGTCCACGGCGATTTGTTGCATCTGATGCTGCGTTACACTCAGTCCTTGTTGACTCAGATGGCACAAACGGCGGTTTGCAATCGGCATCACTCCATTGATCAGCAACTGTGCCGCTGGCTGTTGCTATCGCTGGACAGATTGCCCAGCAACCAGTTGACGATGACTCAGGAATTGATTGCCAATATGCTGGGTGTTCGCCGTGAAGGCGTCACCGAGGCGGCAGGGAAACTGCAAAAACTGGGCGTCATCGAATATCGTCGGGGCCAAATCACTGTGCTGGATCGTCCCAAACTCGAGCGATTAAGCTGTGAATGCTACTCGGTGGTGAAGAAAGAAACCGAACGTCTGCTCCCCTATATGCACTCGTCAACCAAGTCAGTGCCAATACCCAAGTCCCTTGAGTGCGTCACTCATAACGGCTGACGACTGGGCCAGACGTGCATAAGGTTGCCTGGCGCCTGAGAGGGCTTTTTTAGTCCTTCATAACGGCCGCTGTAGGCATGGGCGCAGATACCTTGCGCCTTGGCAAGTGAGCCAGAAACACATGAGATAACCCAGGCTAGCGCGACACAACCCAAGGAAAGCGCTGGCTTTACGCTCCAACATCCCCTTCATGTCGAGCATGACTCGGCTGTTGTTATGTAATGAAGGTTCCCTCGACACAACCTGCGTCACGCTGTATTGGCTGTGTTTGACATGGAAGAAGAACATCACCACATGACACCAGATAAAAAAACGCCCTTCACAGAAGGGCGTTTTGGTTGAGGCATGTCGGTAATTAGATGCGGACCGGCTCTTTTTTCTTCTGCAGAGCGAAGAACTCTTGCGCTTCCTGATGCGGATCCTTCCCACCAGCTTTCGCTGCCAGCTTCAGGTTGCTGTGCGCCTTGATCATCTCAACAACAGAGAGCGATTGCAGATGTACACGGTAGGACTCTTTGTCCTTCAGCGTGATGAAAAGGACTTTTTCCTTTTCGATATCGACGGTGATCTCCATCCCCATCGGCAGGCCATAGAGGAACAGGCCGGTTTCTTTGGACTGGACCCCGAACAGGATGTTGTATTGATAGGTAGTCTTGTGGGCTGTCGTGTGCTCCCAGAAAATCCAGGCATCATTCTTTTGTTCATCCAGGCCGGTGAACGCACTCGCGATGGACTCGGTCAGTTTTTGCTTCGGCGCTGCACCAAGCACGACTCCCAACACCTTGCTCAATATCTCCAGCACCTTGTCTACCATCAACTGGACGGCTGAGTTGGATTGTTCGACCACTTGATCGGTGAAGTTGATCACCGCCATTTCAGGATGCTTTTTTGATGAGGTTTATGGCTGTTTGCACATCAAAGCGAAGCGACTTCTTGTCATCAGTGGGCACCAGCGCCTGCTGGAAAACCTGCGCCATCGCAAACGCCTGGGGGGCAATGTTGGGATCCGTGATGGAGAAGATCTCGTTGAAGTTAATCTGGTCCGCACTCGCACTCAGCGAAACATAGGTGTTTCGAGTCACAACGTTTTTCACTTTATCAACTGTGGTATTCATTGATTCGTCCTTGTGTTGTCTTGTGATTGCTGACTGTGGTGTTCAACGGCCAGTAAGGTGATACACACAAAAGACCAGAGCCAACAAGGCCCCACTAAGACGAACAGCAGGACATGCTGAAGATGAAGGAGAACAGAAGAGCAGTAGGCGGCTAGGAGAGTGGCAGAAAATAGGGGGGACGGAGGATAGCGGGGTGAAGGTAACGCCTTAAAAGTCCTCACGAATTTTTCCAGAACTTACCAATGGAATTCGCAAGATGTCGATTGCGAGCTTCTTGTTGTTGCCCCATCTTCAAACGGGTAACATTAAGCACATTACTTGAGCAATCATACAGGATGCAGAATGCCCAATTTCCCTGCGATTTGCGACAACTGTGGAACCGCGTTTCCATCTGGATTTGCTTTTGAAGGTAGTATCCATAATTTTTCTTTATCAGGTAATAAATCTGGTCCTTGTCCAGCTTGCGGTGGGATGGGCAGTGTCCCCGATGGGGTGTTCAATGTCTTGGGAAATGTCATCGAGATAATTGATGCGCCAAGAAAGACTGTTGAACAATTGAGTCGTTACGTAAACATACTCAATAGAGCCCAAAAGGAAAAACTAACAAGAGAGGAAGTTCAGGAACAAATTGAAAATGAAGCTCCTGAGTTAGCCTGCATCAGCGACATTCTTCCAAAAACAAGAATGGAACTTTACACCTTTCTTGGCCTACTTCTCGCTTTCCTGACAACAGTAATGACCGCAATGTCCTTGATGAAAGACGATAAAACGGTCGTCATTGAACAGCAAATCATCCTAGAACAGACAATCAACAACTTTGGCACATCACGTGCGACCCCATCTACTTCTAGGCCAGATCGTAATTACTCGGACAACCGACCCCGTGCGCAGAAAGTGGGAAGAAATGAGCCTTGTCCTTGTGGTAGTGAACTTAAGTACAAAAAATGCTGTTTAAACATGATTTAGCATTAACATGCCGTCCAATCGGCTCAACCATTGCGACACAAGTTCATCATCTCATAGGGGCAAACACCGGCCCCTTCTTCTCGCACTCGCTACTCAGCAAGCTTCTACGCTCGTTCATATAGAGCCTCTTCGATAGCTGCCTGCAACTTCTCGACTGCTATGCCACCACCGTACCTGTCATAGCTGATGGCACCATTGGTATGCCCCAAGATCGCCGCCGCGTACTGTAGCGGTACACCATGATGTTGCCACGGTATGCCGCAGGCTATGGAAGTCTTTGTCTACAGGGCGATGACGACTAAACCACTGCCCCCAAAGATGGCTGTATCCGTCCTGGCGATGAGGTAACTCGGTGAAGAGTCGCCCCCCTGCCCTTCCCTGCACGAACTCGATAAAACTTGCTTGGAGCAGGTGTCGATGGAGCGGCACAAGGCGAGCACTGTTGGCTGTCTTGAGCTTCTGGTCTGATCGCCCGCCGCGAATATTCAGGCACCATATGCCGTCGACCTGCTGCACATCGTCAGCATAGAGCTGGCAGATCTCGTTGGCACGGGCCCCTGTGAACAGACCCAGCAGGGCTATCCACCTGCGGTGGGGCTCCTGCTGCTCAGCCCACCCGATAAACTGGCGACGTTCTTCTGCAGTGTATCCACCTCGTGAGTTCACCTCCTTGACCCGCTGTAGCTTCAATCCGGCGAAGTGGTTGACGACCCCCTCATGATGATTGGCCAGCCAGTTAAACAGCAGGGAGAGCTTCTGCAGATACTTGTTGATAGTGGTCGGGCTCTTGCCAGAGTTCAGCAGCCTATCTTTGAACTTGACCACATCAGCCTTGCCGTAGCCTGCCGCTGGCTTGTCGCCGAGTGCCTCGATGAAGGAACCGAGATAGTTTTTCTGGTTCTTTCGCTCTTTGGGAGCCTAGGAGAGGGCCTTCTCTTTCTGATAACGGTCACTCAAGACCGACAGGAGCGGTGCAAGCGGTTTGGCCGCCGGAGTCGTCGGCTGGGCTACTGATTGCTCTTGTGGATCGACAGTGACGTCTGCATGCAACTGAATGGGCTTCGCTCTGGAACGCACAAAGGCAAGCAGCTGGGCGACCTTGTGGCGTGCACAAAGCTTGTCTCGGGTATGCAGGGATTTTTTGATCTCTTTACGACGATCACAGGGGAGTATGGCGACTTTGCGGTAATACCAGATGCCGTGGAAGTTGAGCCAGAGATTCACTTTGAGGACTCCTGATTCATCCACACAAAGTGGATTACCAAGAGGTCTGAAGGGGGCTATAAGATGTAACTAATTGAATTGCAGAAACAGGTGGTGGCCCCACCAGCCACATCCCGGCACTCGAGTCCCCCGCCTTGGCTGCTACCTTCCGGTCCTGACCAGGTTGACGAGTTATCAATGCGAGAGGACCAATGGGACCACCGGCGAGGAGAATAGCAAAGTCCCATTTCATTGCAATGGCTTTCTACCTGCGGACGTACCGTTTGCCTTATTTTTCAACAATCTGCCGAATGAGTCAGCTAAACAGCATGAATTTCGCCCCGACCAGCAACATCAGCAAGGCGAAGGCCTGCTTGAGCCGCTTGGGAGAAAGTCGATGTGCCAGCCTGGCGCCCACCCGGGCAAACTGGGTGCTGGTGAGCACTATGCCGAGCAGGGCGGGCAGATAGATGAAACCGACACTCCACTCGGGCAAGTCCGCATGGCCCCAGCCGGCGTAGAGGTAGCTGAGGCTGCCCGCCAGCGCTATGGGCATGCTGCAGGCCGCAGAGGCTGCAATCGCGTTGCGCATCGGCACGCTGTTCCAGCAGAGATAAGGCACTGTCAGCGAGCCACCGCCAATGCCGAACAGTGCCGACATCCAGCCGATGAGGGTGCCCGCTATGCCGGTTCCCACTGGGCCGGGCAGATGGCGCTCCGCCTTTGGCCTGAGGTTGAGCCCCATCTGCAATGCCATGGCCCAGGCGAAACAGCCGATGATGACATTGAGGGTGCCGGCACTGAGCTGGTTGGCGGTCATGCCACCGAGCCAGGCACCAATCAACATGCCGACCCCGAGACGCCGTATCATCACCCAGTCGACCGCACCTGCCTCTTGGTGAGCCCGCAGCGAGCTGAAACCGGTGAAGATCATGGTGGGCAACGAGGTGCCAAGTGCCAGATGGGTGATGATGTCGGGCTCAAATCCCATGGCCCTGAAGCTCACCACCAGCACGGGCACTATGATAAGACCGCCGCCAATGCCGAACAGCCCAGCCAGCATGCCAGCAAACGCGCCCAGCAACAGATAACCCATAAACAGCATAAACATTCCTTCCCGAGGCAACGCCATGGCGCCATGGCACCAAGGCCAACACGCGCATAAAAAAAGAGATGGCCCTTGGGCCATCTCTTCATTGTGCCGGTTAACTCAAGGGAATGGTACCGTCCATCACCTTGTAGAAGGCCAGCACGGCGCACCCGAGCAGGGCCGCCGTCATCCCCTGCTCCAGTCGGTTGAGGCCGCGCAACCCGTGGTGTTGACGCGCCTTCCAGTAAATGAAAATACCCGGGCTGTAGAGCAGTGCCACCAGCAGCAGGTACTCCACACCGGCGGCATAGACCAGCCAGCAGCCATAAGTAGTGGCCACCAAGGCAAGCAGCAGGTCACGCTTGCGCTGATGGGGTTGACCCTCGTAGGTCTCTCCCTTCATTGCCAGCTTGAGGCCATAGGCACCGGAGAAGACGTAGGGCACCAGCGCCGCCGAGGTGGCGATGTTGACCAGCGCCAGATAGGTGCTGCTCTGGAAGTAGATGATGATCAGGAAGATCTGCACCAGACAGGTGGAACACCAGAGCGACACCTGCGGCGAGCCGTTCTTGTTCTCCTTGGCAAACCAGCTGGGGAAGACACCTGTCTTGCCGGCTATGTAAGGTACTTCCGCCGCCAGCACTGTCCAACTAAGCAAGGCCCCCATCACGGAGATCACCAGACCTATGTTGATGAGCCAGGCGCCCCAGGGACCCAGCACTTTTTCAAGGATCATGGCGGTGGAAGGATTCTTGAGCTGGGCCAGTTCCGGCTGACTCATGACCCCCAGAGAGAACAGGGTCACCATGACATAGAGCGTCAGGGCGCCGAGCAGCGCCAGCACGGTGGCACGGCCCACGTCCTTGCGGTGACGGGCACGGGCAGAGACCACCACAGCCCCTTCGATGCCGATGAAGACCCAGAGCGTCACCTTCATGGTGGACTTGACCTGATCCATCACGGATCCCAGCTCCACGTTGTCGTGGCCCCAGATATCCAGGGTGAAGGTCTGCATGTTGAAGGCGAGCAGTATGGCGACGCAGAACACGATAAGCGGCACCATCTTGGCGATGGTGGTGATGATGTTCACCAGAGCGGCGACCTGGATCCCGCGCAGCACCAGCGCATGCACCGACCAGATCAGGATGGAGGCCAGTATGATGGCCACCGGCGTGTTGCCGTCACCGAAGATGACGTTGTCCGGCGTGTCAAAGAAGTAGCTCAGGGCGCTGAACACGACGATGGCATAGGAGACGTTGGCCAGCAGCTGACAGAGCCAGTAACCCCAGGCGGCGTTGAAACCGATGAAATCGCCGAAACCAGCTTTGGCGTAACTGAAGATACCGCCATCGAGATCCGGGCGGCGCATGGAAAGATTCTGGTAAACCAGCGCGAGGCAAATCATGCCCAGACCCGTGATGGCCCAACCCAGGGCAACGGCCCCGGCACTGGCATGAGCGGCAATATTTTGTGGCAGACTGAAGACCCCGGCGCCGACCATGGAGCCGATCACCAGCGAGATGAGGGCGCCAAGCCCTAGTTTCTTGTCCATCTCAATCCTGTTTGATTAGGCGGCGGCAGAGCGTCCGTATTCATACTGCGCGCAATATGGGAGGGGCGAAAAATCCGTACCCCGTGAAAAAGGCGGCAACTATATTGCATGACTATTCCGACCGCAATCCCTCATACCGTCAATCATGCCCCGTCTTGACCGCGCGCAATTTTACAGTACTGACCCCGAGTGCCTGTGAGCTGGTTCAAATTAAGAAAGACCCGTTGATATTTCACATTTTTCCATGACCTGGCCCCCGTTTTTCCGGATCAGACCTGCATGGGCATGCAGATGACCGTCAGCGCCGCCGGGCCGGCCCGCGAGTCAAGCGCACAATAAAAATGCCCCTGTACCAGCGGCCAGGGGCATCTAGTGGTGGACGACAAAACTAGAGTCTCAGGCCACCGTCGAGCTCTATCATACGGCCCGACAGATAGTCATTGGCGAGAATAAAATGCACGGTGTCGGCCAGCTGGTGCGCCTCCCCCAGGGTGCCAACCGGGATGGCCTGCTGCATGCGGGCCATTGCCTCCGGTTTCATCGCCGCCGTCATGTCGGTGGCAAACACGCCAGGGGCTATGCCCATCACCCGAATGCCGTGGCGGGCCAGCTCCCGCCCCCAGGTCACCACCAGAGAGGCCACTCCCGCCTTGCTGGCGGCATAGTTGCTCTGGCCCATGTTGCCGGCACGGGCAATGGAGGAGATGTTGACGATAACGCCCCCCTGCCCCCCCTGTGCCATCAGGGCTGCCCCTTCGCGACCACAGAGGAAGGTGCCGGTCAGGTTGACGTCGATGACGGCCTGCCACTGGGCCAGACTCATCTTCTCCACCAGCGCACCCTCTTTCACCTTGATCAGCATGCCGTCCCGCAGGATGCCGGCGCAGTTGATGAGGCCATGCAAGGCGCCGAGCTGCTCTTTGATGGCACTAAAGGTCGCCTCAACCTCGGCTTCGCTCGCCACGTTGCAGACGAACAGGGTGCATTGACCATCGCGACTGCGCACCTCGGCTTCGGTCACCTCCAAATCCGCACGATTCACATCGATCAACGCCAGTACGGCGCCCTGGCTGGCCAGACTGAGGGCAATGGCCCGGCCGAGCCCCCGCCCCGCGCCCGTGACGGCGATGATCTTCTGCTTGATATCCATGGGTACTCCTTGCCAGTTTGTCTGGCCATACATGATTGGGTGAATGAGTTGAGTGCAGAGCACCCGAGATCAACCGGCTTTGGACTGATCCCGCATTTTATCCAGATAGAGCTCGACGATGCTGGAAAAATCCTTGCTCTCCTGGCCCTGACTCGCGTGCAGGTTGAACAGGTTGCGGGCAAGCGCCCCCATGGGGACGGCGCTGTGGGCATGCTCGGCCAGTGCCATGGCCAGTCCCAAATCTTTGACCATCAAGCGGGTCATAAAGCCCCCCTGATAATTGCGGGCGGCGGGCACGTTTTCCATCACACCAGGCCAGGGGTTGTAGCGCTCCAGGCTCCAGTTGTTGCCCGAGCTCTTGCCCATGATGGTGGAGAGCACACTCGGATCCAGCCCCTCCTTCACCCCGAGCGCCAGCGCCTCGGCCGTGCCCGCCATGTGGATGGCGAGCAGCATGTTGTTGCACATCTTGGCGATCTGACCCGCCCCCAGCGCCCCGGCATGGAACAGGTTCTGCCCCATGTGGGCCAGAATGGGGCTGGCCGCCTCGAAATCCGCCAGTTCACCGCCGACGATGAAGGTGAGGGTCCCTGCGCTCGCCCCCGCCACGCCACCCGAAACGGGGGCATCGACAAAGCGAATGCCCCGCACTTTCGCCGCTTCCCCTACCTGGCGGGCCGACGCCACATCTATGGTGGAGCAGTCGATCACCAGGGCTCCCGTTGGCAAGGCCGCCAGCAGATCCTGTCCGCCCCTCTCTCCAGCACTCTCGCCGAGCCAGAGCGCGCGTACATGCTCACCGGCGGGCAGCATGCTGATGACCACCTCGCAATCGGCCACCGCCTCGCGGGCATCCCCGGCGGCGATACAGCCAGCCGCGATCGCCTTGGCGACACTCTCCGGCATCAAGTCAAATACCCGGACACCGTGCCCCGCCCTGGCCAGATTGGCGGCCATGGGGCCCCCCATGTTGCCCAGCCCGATAAATCCAATCCTTGTCATCTCGTTTGCTCCTTGCCGTGCTGGCTCTCCAGCAACCTGTGTCCGTTCATCCGCCTTGATGCCTTCCCGTCGAAGGCTCAAGGCACCAGAGGGTTTTTCCCTTCGGGCCAGTGATAGAAGGCATCCAGCCACTCAGTGCCAGCTTGCGGCGCCTGCCAATGGGGGGACTTGTCCTTGTCGATGAGCAGTGCCCGCACCCCTTCCACAAAATCCCCTTTCAACACGCAATTGACCGACAGCGCCAGCTCATCGGCAAACACCTCGGCCAGCGACTGGCGACGCGCCTGCCAATACTGGCGCCACAGAATGGCGCGGCTGATGGGGCTGCCACTGCGGCATGTTTCGCGGGCCTGCGCCAGGCACCCTTCACCCTGATCGGGATCGAAGCTGGCATCAAACACGCTGTCCAGCACCCCTTGCAGGGTGCGACCGACCAGCAGGGCGTCAATTTTGGCCCTGTGGGGCAAAAGCACAGGCGCTGGCAGCTTTTTGTCTGCCTCTGCCTGCAAGCCCCTCAACAGCTGATCGATCTGCTCGCGGGGCGCCTGGCTGCCACACCAGTCCAACCCGGCCAGGCGAGGCAACAAGGCTGCACGCTCACTGCTGGCGATGGCGTGATCCGCCAGCCCAAGGCCGATGGCATCCACGCCGTTGAAACGGGCGCCGGTCAGACCGAGCCAGAGCCCGAGTCGCCCCGGCATCCGGCTCAAAAACCAGCTGGCCCCCACATCCGGATAGAGGCCGATCGTCACCTCCGGCATGGCGAACAGGCTCTTCTCGGTCACCACCCGAAAGTCGGCGCCGGCGAACAGGCCTATGCCCCCCCCCATGCAGATGCCATCCGCCACACAGATGAGGGGCTTGCCGTAGCGGTGGATATGGTGGTCGAGCTGATACTCCTGCTCAAAAAAATCCCGCGCATAGCCAAACAGCGCCTGCTCGCTCTCCTCCTGTTTGCGGTAATAGAAGGAGCGGATGTCACCACCGGCGCAAAATGCCTTCTCGCCGGCCCCTTGCAACAGCACGCAGACCACGCCGGGATCCTGCTCCCAGCGCGTTAGCTCGCGCTGCAGAGCCTGGATCATCGGCAGGCTCAGGGCATTGAGAGACGCAGGGCTGTCCAGGGTCAAGACGCCGATATGGTGGCCGTCCGCCGTGGGATGGGTCTCTATGCGAACCGATTCACTCATTCGTCACTCCATTGGATTTTTCATACTGCCAGCGGGGCGGGCGCTTCTCCAGGAAGGCCGCCACCCCTTCACGCTGGTTGGCGTCTGCAAACAGCTCGAGAAACAGGCTGCGCTCCAGCGGCAAGGCGGCATCACGATGGCCGCTGCGCCCCTGATTGATAAGGGTCTTGCAGGCGCGCAGGGCGCTCGGGCTCTGACGCTCCACCAGCTGGGCCATCTGGTGCGCCGCGTCCCAGGCGTGACCTTCTTTGACCACCTCCTCCACCAGCCCCATCTCGTAGGCCAGGGTGGCACTGACTTTCTCGCCGCACAAGATCATGCGCTTGGCCCAGCCAGGCCCCACCAGCTCTGTGAGCCGCTGGGTGCCACCGGCGCAGGGCAGCAAGCCCACGGACGCTTCCGGCAACCCAAGTTTGGCTTGCAGCTCGGCGATGCGGATGTCGCAGGCCAGCGCCACTTCCAGCCCGCCGCCCATGGCGTAACCATTGATGGCGGCTATGCTGACGCCATGAAAACGCGCCAGCGCCTCGAAGGCATGACCAAAGGCCTCGGCTACCTCGCGAGCATGGTCCAGATCGCCATCGGCAAACATCTTGAGATCGGCGCCGGCGCAGAAGAACTTGTCCCCCGCCCCGCGGATCACCAGGGCCACCACATCGGGGCGACTGTCGAGCTCCACCATCATCTGCAAGAAGGCCTGCAAGCTGGCCAGGGTCCAGGTGTTGGCGGGCGGATGGTCGAGGGTGATATAGGCCACGTGACCATGATATTCGAGCCTGATCCTTGTCATTGCATTGTCCTTGTGAATGAGACTGCCCCATGATGACAGGGTTGAATGGAGCCAACCTTCGGCTGGCTCACAAAGCCTGATGACGTCTCGGAGGCAGATAATATGTTACGTCAGCGACAGGCCGGGCTTCGCCAGCAAGCGGCAGACGATGCACAATCCCATCCCCCGCCCTGGCGTCGTCCAAGCAATGGTGCCTGTCCCCTTACTCCAGCGACAGACCAGCGTCTGCCAGCAGGCGACGGGCGATGATCAACCTCATCACCTCGTTGGTGCCTTCCAGAATGCGGTGTACCCGGGTATCGCGCAGGTAGCGCTCAAGCGGATACTCGCGGATATAACCATAGCCGCCAAAGAGTTGCAGAGCCTCGTCACAGACGCGATAACCCACGTCGGTAGCAAAACGCTTGGCCATGGCACACCAGGCGCTCTTGTCCGGGCTGCCTCTGTCCAGCTTGTCGGCAGCCTGGCGTACCATCAGGCGCGCTGCTGCCAGCTCGGTGGCCATGTCGGCGAGGCGAAACTGCACGCTCTGGAATTCGCTGATGGGGTGGCCAAACTGCTGGCGCTGCTGCACATAGCGCAGTGCATCGTCCAGCGCCTGCTGAGCGGTACCCACAGAGCAGGTGGCGATGTTGATACGCCCGCCATCCAGCGCCTGCATGGCGAACTTGAAGCCTTCCCCCTCCTGCCCCAGCCGATAGCTGGCGGGAATGCGCACCCCGTTGAAGGCCACCTCCCGGGTCGGCTGACTGTTCCAGCCCATCTTCTCCTCCGCCTTGCCGTAGACAATCCCCTCACTATCGGCGGGCACCATGAAGGCAGAGATCCCCTTGGCCCCGTCACCTCCGGTGCGAGCCATCACCACCAGCACATCCGTGCTGCCCGCCCCCGAGATGAACACCTTGCTGCCGTCGATGAGGTAGTCCTCACCGTCACGCACCGCACGAGTCTTGAGGGCCGCCGCATCTGAGCCAGCCCCCGGCTCGGTCAGGCAATAAGAGCTCAGCAGTTCGCCGCTGGCGAGCCTGGGCACCCACTCCTCGGCAACCGCGGCAGGCAGCCAGCTGCCCAGCATCCAGCTCACCATGTTGTGGATGGTCAGATAAGCCGTGGTGGAGGTGCAGCCCATGGCGAGGCGCTCAAAAATCAGGCTGGCATCGAGCCGGGGCAGACCGAGCCCGCCGTACTGTTCCGGGGTATAGAGGCCGCAAAAGCCGAGCGCCGCCGCCTGCTTGATGGTAGGGATGGGAAACTCGTGATCTCTGTCCCAGCGGGCGGCATGGGGTTTGAACGCCTCATTGGCAAAGGCGGTGGCCGCCTCGACATAAGCCTGTTGATCCTCGGTCAGGGTAAAGTCCATCTTGTCCGCTTCCTTGTATCCTTTGTCTGTTGTCTCTGTGGCCCGCGCTCAACGCAGGCTGATGTCAGGTTCGCGCCGGTCGGCATTGCCAAGTCCTGTGTCTTTTCGCCCCCCTTAACGCAGGCTGATAGTCATATTGGGGCCTGTGGGAATATCCTCGTCGAACCAGCGCTCAGTCACCGTTTTGGTCTCGGTATAGAAGCGCACCGCCTGCTTGCCGTAGGCGTGCAGATCTCCGTAAAAAGAGCCACGCCAGCCGGTGAAGGAGAAAAATGGCAGCGGCACCGGAATGGGCACGTTGATCCCCACCTGACCCACGGCCACCTCGTGGCGAAACTTGCGGGCCGCAGCGCCGCAGCCAGTGAAGATGGCGGTACCGTTACCGTAGGGGTTGGTGTTGATGAGGGTCAGCGCTTCGTTCAGATTGTCTACTTCCAGGCAGGCGAGCACAGGGCCGAAAATCTCCTCTTTATAAATTCGCATCTCGGGCGTCACGCCGCGAAACAGGGTCGGCCCCACCCAGTTGCCCACCGGATAGCCCGCCACATCGCAGAAGCGACCATCGAGCAGACACTCAGCCCCCTCCTTGATCCCCGCCTCGATGAGGCCCTCTACCCTGACTTTCGCATCCGGGCTGATGAGGGGACCATAGGCAGCCTCCGGATCGTGCCAGACCCCGGGCCTTACCTTGGCAAACTCGGCGGCAAGCTCGGGGATCCAGTCGCGGGCACTGCCGACAAACACAGCCACACTGATGGCCATGCAGCGTTGACCGGCCGCGCCAACGCCGGCCCCCACCAGGTTGCTCAGCACCTGCCCCTTGTTGGCATCCGGCATGATCACCATGTGGTTCTTGGCACCGACAAAGCACTGGGCCCGTTTGAGGTGTTCGGTGGCGGTGCGATAGACGTGAGCCCCGACCCGGGCAGAGCCGACGAAGCTGACCGCCTTCACATCGGGATGACACAGCAGCGCATCCACCTGCTCGGCGCCGCCGTGTACAACGGAGAGGATGCCTTTGGGGGCTCCCGCCTCGGTGAACAGCTCGGCCAGCCGCATGGGGGTAAGCGGATCCTGCTCGGAAGGCTTGAGCACGAAGCCGTTGCCGCAAGCCACCGCCAGCGGGAACATCCACAGGGGTATCATGGCGGGGAAGTTGAACGGCGTGATGCCGACACAGACCCCCAGCGGCTGCACCCAGGAGTGGCCATCGACCCTGCGCGCCACGTTGCCCATTGTCTCCCCCATGGTCTGGCTGGCGATGCCACAGGCTTGCTCCACCACCTCGATGCCGCGCCACACATCCCCCCTGGCATCCGCCAGATTCTTGCCGGTCTCCTGGGCCAGCAGGGAGGCCAGCTCATCGTGATGGGCTTTAAGCAGATGCTGGTAGTTGAACATGACCCGCGCCCGCTCGGGGGCGGGCACATCCCGCCACAGCAGATAGGCGTCGTGAGCGCTGCGCACCGCGCGCTCCACCTCGGCCGGGGTCGCTTTGGGCACGCGTGCCAGCAGGCTCTGATCCGCCGGATTGGTCACCTCGATCCACGCCTCGCTCGTGGAAGCACAGGCCTCGCCACCGATATAAAGCGGCACATCACCGTACTGGGTCTGATGGTTGCTCATGCCCTGCTCTCCTTGCTGGCAGGCTGCAATGGATATTGGCTTGTCATGCCGCTCACTCCTTGAGGTCGGTTGATGGAGGGGGACGAGCCACCTTGCAGCCGCCACCCGACAAATTTACCTTAGACTAACAATCAATTTACGTTTACGCTAACGTAAACTTAACTCACAAATGGACTGACCAGTTTGACACCCTGTTTACGACCATAGGGGCTGTCAGATGGGTGAGAACCAACCATTCAAAGGAGAGCAAGGATGCACGCAGTGATGGATGAGACCCTCAGCGCCCTGACCGAGCAGGTCGAGGCCTTCTGCCAGAAAGTGATAGCGCCGCGCGCCAGCGAGATCGATCACAGCAACGTGTTTCCGCGGGATCTCTGGCCCCAAATGGGCGAACTCGGGCTGCACGGCATTACTGTGGCGGAAGAGTATGACGGCGTGAGCCTCGGTTATCTGGCCCACGTGCTGGTGATGGAGCAGGTGAGTCGCGCCAGCGCCTCGGTCGGCCTCTCCTACGGCGCCCACTCCAACCTCTGCATCAACCAGATCCACCGCCACGGCACCCCTGATCAGAAGGCGCGCTATCTGCCCTCCCTCGTCAGTGGCGAGCACGTGGGGGCACTGGCCATGAGCGAGACGGGAGCAGGCTCCGATGTTGTCAGCATGCGGCTTACCGCCAAGCACGATGGCGATCATTTCGTGCTGCACGGCAACAAGATGTGGATCACCAATGGCCCGGATGCCGACACCTTTGTCATCTATGCCAAAACCGATACCAGCGCCGGACCCAAGGGGATTTCGGCCTTTATCGTCGAGGCGGGTACACAAGGTTTCACCACGGCCCAGAAGCTCGACAAGCTCGGCATGCGCGGCTCCAGTACCTGCGAGCTGGTATTTGACAACTGCCGCGTCCCCCGGGAGAACCTGCTCGGCAGCTTGCACGGCGGGGCCCGGGTACTGATGAGCGGCCTCGATTACGAACGGGTGGTGCTGGCCGCCGGCCCCCTTGGCATCATGCAGGCCTGCATGGACGTTGTGCTGCCTTATGTGCGCGAGCGCAAGCAGTTCGGCCAGGCCATAGGTGAGTTCCAGCTGGTACAGGGCAAGCTGGCGGACATGTATACCCGTCTGGCCAGCAGCCGGGCTCTGGTCTACTCGGTAGCGAGCGCCTGCGATCAGGGCCGCACCAGTCGCAAGGATTGCGCCGCCGCCATTTTGTTTGCCGCCGAGAATGCCACCCAGATGGCGCTGGATGCCATTCAGCTCTTGGGGGGCAATGGTTACATCAACGAGTATCCCACCGGCCGCCTGCTGCGGGACGCCAAGCTCTACGAGATAGGCGCCGGCACCTCGGAGATCCGCCGTTGGCTCATCGGTCGAGAGCTGATGGGAGAGCACGCATGAGTCAGATACACTCCCGTCTCGACACGGCCAGCCCGGAATTTGCCGCCAACAAAACGGCAATGCAGGCGCTGGTCGAGGATCTCAATGTCCGGCTCGCCGAGATAGCCCAGGGCGGGGGCGCGGCCAACAACGCCCGCCATCAGGCCCGTGGCAAGCTGCTGCCCCGAGAGCGCATCAACCAGCTGCTGGACCCGGGTTCACCTTTTCTCGAACTCTCTGCGCTGGCTGCCTGGCAGGTCTATGACGAGCCTGTGCCCGCCGCCGGCATCATAACAGGGCTCGGCCAGATTGCGGGCAGGCTCTGCCTGCTGGTGGTGAACGATGCCACCGTCAAGGGGGGCACCTACTACCCGCTGACGGTGAAAAAACACCTGAGGGCCCAGGCAATCGCCGAGCGCCTGCGCCTGCCCTGCCTCTATCTGGTGGATTCCGGCGGCGCCTTCCTGCCCATGCAGGACGAGGTGTTCCCCGACCGGGAGCACTTCGGTCGCATCTTCTACAACCAGGCCCGCATGTCCGCCCGGAGCATTCCCCAGCTGGCGGTGGTGATGGGGCTCTGCACCGCCGGGGGCGCCTATGTACCCGCCATGGCGGATGAATCCATCATGGTCAAGGAACAGGCCACCATCTTTCTGGCGGGGCCCCCACTGGTCAAAGCGGCCACCGGTGAGGAGATCAGCACCGAGGCCCTGGGCGGCGCCGAGGTGCACTGCGCCCACTCAGGCGTGGCGGATCACATGGCGCGAGACGATGCCCATGCCCTGGCCATAGCCCGCACCTTGGTTGGTAATCTGGGGGAAAATACCATTCCGGCGTCGGGTTTCGCTTCGCGCGACCCGGGCTATGACGAACCCCGGTACCCCATTGAAGAGATATACGGTCTGGTGGGCACCAGCCTCAAGCGCCCTTACGATGCCCGCGAGCTCATCGCCCGTCTGGTGGATGGCTCCGTATTTGACGAATTCAAGGCACTGTTCGGCACTACCCTGGTGACGGGGTTTGCCCGCATCTGTGGCATGCAGGTGGGGATCCTTGCCAACAACGGTGTGTTGCACAGCGACAGCGCCCAGAAAGGCGCCCACTTTATCCAGCTCTGCAACAAGCGCTCCATTCCCCTGCTGTTCCTGCAAAATATCACCGGCTTTATGGTGGGCAGTACCGCAGAGCGGGAAGGCATCGCCAAACATGGGGCCAAACTGGTCACCGCCGTAGCCTGCAGCCGGGTACCCAAGATAACCCTGATCGTCGGCGGCAGCTTCGGCGCGGGCAACTACGGCATGTGTGGCCGCGCCTATGAGCCCGATTTTCTGTTCAGCTGGCCCAACAGTCGCATCTCTGTCATGGGCGGCGAGCAGGCTGCCGGTGTGCTGGTACAGGTGCGCCGGGACAAGCTGGCCGTTGAGGGCAAGGTATTGAGCGAGCAGGAAGCCGCCGCCATCCGCGCGCCCGTGATCGAGCAGTATGAACAGCAGGGTCATCCCTATTACGCCAGCGCGCGGTTATGGGATGACGGCGTCATAGACCCGGCGCAAAGCCGCACAGTGCTGGCGCTGGCGCTGGCCGCCTGCCGGGGTGCTGAGCCGGGACCTGAGCAATACGGCATCTTCCGGATGTAAGGAGTTCGTCATGTCCGATCCACTTTTCAATGATCCTCCGGCGGGATTTCGCCTGGAGCGCCATGGGCCCCTGGCCGAACTGGTGCTGTCACGCCCCGCTCGCCACAACGCTTTTGATGCCGATCTCATGCTGGGGCTGCTCGATTGCCTCGACGAACTGGCCCATCTTCATGGTCAATCGCTCGCCGAACGCCCCCATGCCTTGCTGCTGCGCGCCGAGGGCAGGCACTTTTGTGCCGGCGCCGATCTCAACTGGATGCGCAATCTCGCTCACGCCGACTTTGAACACAACAGGGAAGACGCCCGGGTACTGGCGAGGCTGATGCAAACCCTGGATGAGCTCCCTTTCCCCACCCTGGCGCTAGTGCAGGGAGCTGCCTATGGCGGTGCATTGGGCCTTGTCTGTGCCTGCGATCTGGTGCTGGCCAGCGAAGATGCACGCTTCTGCCTCTCCGAGGTGAGCCTGGGGCTGGTACCTGCGGTGATCAGCCCCTATGTGGTGCGCGCCATGGGCATGCGCCAGGCGCGCCGCTACATGCTGAGCGCCGAACCCTTCGATGCCATCACCGCCTGTCGGCTCAATGTGGCGCACCAGCTGACCAAGCCGGAGCAGCTGCTGGCCGAAGGGCGCGCGCTGGCCATGCGCCTGTGTCGCAACGGCCCGGAGGCGATGAAGGAGACCAAGCGACTACTGGCCGCCATCGAAAGCCATACCGCCCGCCTCCATGAAGAGAAAACCGTCGAGACCATAGCCCGGGTGCGGGTCGGGCTCGAGGCTCAGGAGGGGATGCAGGCCTTTTTTGATAAACGCCCCCCCAGCTGGCGCCCCCGTTTCAAGGATGAAGCATGACTCACAGCAACATCGTCAAGCGACTGCAGATCGCCAACCGCGGCGAGGAAACCCGCCGCGCATCATCCCATTTTGCTTTTTCAGCGCAATGTGAGGAGCCGTCATGACCAACCAGACGCCGATTAGACGGCTGTTGATTGCCAACCGCGGCGAAATCGCCGTGCGCATCATCAAGACAGCCCGTCGGCTCGGCATCCACACCATAGCCCTCTACTCGGATGCCGACCAAAATGCCATGCATGTGCGGGAAGCCGACGAAGCCTGGCATCTGGGACCTGCCCCCGCGCGGGAGAGCTATCTCGATGCGGCCAAGGTACTGCGCATCGCCCAGCAGGCAGGCGCCGATGCCATCCATCCCGGCTACGGCTTTTTGTCGGAAAACAGCGACTTTGCCACCGCCTGCGAGCAGCGTGGTGTGCGTTTTATCGGCCCCAGTGGCGCCGCTATCCTCGCCATGGGGGACAAGTCCGGCGCCAAGTCGCTGATGCAGGCAGCCGGCGTTCCCGTGCTGCCCGGCTATCACGGCGCGGATCAGCGCCTCGAGCTGCTGCGCGAGCAGGCATTGCTGACCGGCTTGCCGCTGCTGATCAAGGCGGCCAGCGGGGGCGGTGGCAAGGGGATGCGCCTGGTCGAACAGATCGACGAATTTGACGAGGCGCTGGCGGCCGTGAAACGCGAAGCGCTGGGCGCCTTTGGCGATGACAGCGTCTTGCTGGAGCGCTACTTGCCCAAGGCCCGTCATGTGGAGGTGCAGGTGTTTGCCGACAGCCTCGGCAACGCCATCTATTTGGGGGACAGGGATTGCTCTTTGCAGCGACGCCACCAGAAGGTGATTGAAGAGGCCCCCGCCCCCGACATCCCCCCGTCACTGCGCCAAGCCATGGGGCAAGCCGCCGTCGCCGCTGCCAAAGCCATCGATTATCGAGGGGCAGGTACCATCGAATTTTTGCTGTGCGGGGACGAATTCTTCTTTATGGAGATGAACACTCGCCTGCAGGTGGAACACCCTGTCACCGAGTGTGTCACCGGCCAGGACCTGGTGGCCTGGCAGTTGGCGGTCGCCGAAGGCAAGCCCCTGCCCCTGACCCAGGAGGAGGTGGTTCTGCACGGCCATGCGGTTGAAGCGCGCCTTTATGCCGAGGATGTGGCAGCCGGTTTTCTGCCCGCCAGCGGCCCCATAGAGTGGCTGCAGTGGCCGGACGGTGTGCGCATCGACACAGGTGTGACTGCCGGAGATGACGTCAGCCCCTATTACGATCCCATGATTGCCAAGCTGATTGCCCACGGCCAGAGCCGAGCAGAAGCCTTTGGCAGGCTCGCCGATGCGCTGGGTGCGCTGGAACTCGGCCCCCTGGTGCACAACGGCCCCTTGTTGCTGCGCCTGTGTCAGGAGCCGGACGTGCTGGCCATGCGCCATCACACCCAGTGGCCCATCCCCACAGAACCATTGGCAGTGCCCGAGCTTGCCTGGCCGCTGGCCACCCTCTGGCTTGCCAGCCGCAGTGCAGGCAGCGCCCTCTGGCAACAGGCATCCGGCTTTCGTCTGGGTCAACGCAAAAGCTGGACGGCGGCGGTGCAGATCGGCGAGGAGGCACGGGTACTGAGCCTCACCGAATGTGCAGGCAAGCTTGAGTGGCAGGGAGAGCACATTCCCTATGCGCTGGGCGCTGATCATATCCGCCTGCAACATGCAGGGGGCTGGCAGCGCTACCCAATACAGGCTGTTGGGGCGAGGGATTTCATGGTGCAACTGGATGGGCAACGTATTCGCTTTTGCCCCCATGATCACGCGCACCAGACCCATCATGATCACACCAGCACCACCATGCAGGGCGCCATTGCCCCCATGCATGGCATCGTAGTGGCACTGCTGGTCGAGGTCGGGCAACACGTCAGCAAAGGGCAACCCCTGCTGGTACTGGAGGCGATGAAGATGGAGCACGTCTTGAAAGCCGAACAAGACGGTGTGATCGATACCCTGCAATGCAAAGCAGGGGAACAGGTAAGTCAGGGCGCCGTGCTGGTACGTTTTACCGATGCCGGCCTGGCCGATGAAAGCACGCTGAAGACGCAAGAGAGCAGTACATGAAAAGAGAATCTGGCATGCAGGACGACAGGGTAAGCCTGGTGGAGATGGGCCCGCGCGATGGCCTGCAAAACGAAGCCAATGCCCTGCCCCTTATCCAGCGGCTTGAGCTGATAGCCCGTCTCGTCGAGAGCGGCCAGCAGCGCATCGAGGTGGGGGCCTTCGTCTCCCCCAGGCGAGTGCCGCAGATGGCCGACTCTGCCGAACTGTTCAAGGCCCTGCCGCGCAAGGGGCTAACCCGCTACGGTGCCTTGGTGCCCAACTTGCAAGGCCTGCAGGCCGCCATTGCCGCCCGGGCTGACGAGATTGGTCTGTTCACCGCCTGTTCTGACGGTTTTACCCGCGCCAATATCGGCATCGGTGTGGAGGAGTCACTGGTGCGCTTCGCCCCTCTGGTGCAGGAGGCACGCCGCCTCGGCATCAAGGTGCGCGGTTATCTCTCCACCGTCATCGCCTGCCCCTTCGATGGTCCGACCCGCCCGAAACGGGTAGCGGCCATGGCCGAGCGACTCCTTGATCTCGGTTGTCATGAGATCTCGCTGGGGGACACCATAGGAGTCGGTACCCCTGGCACGGTCGCCCCCATGCTGGATGCTGTGCTGCACGAGATCCCGGCAGGACGGCTCGCGGTCCATTTTCACGACACCTATGGCCAGGGGCTGGCCAACCTGCTGCCGGCGCTGGAGCGCGGTATCCGCACCATAGACTGCTCGGTAGCAGGACTCGGCGGTTGCCCCTACGCACCGGGGGCCTCCGGCAACGTCGCCTCGGAGGAGGTGATCTATCTGCTGCACGGCCTTGGCATGAGCACAGGGGTGGATCTGGACAAGCTGGCGGCCACCGGCCAATGGGTAAGCGAACGGCTCGGCCGTCCCAACGGCTCCCGGGTCGGCCAGGCCCTCCACGCCAATGCAGAGCGGCTGCGGATGCGCCTTTGCCAGTCATCCTCGCACTAACAGGAGTCACTACCATGCCACCGTCCCTGCCCGGCAAGGAGATCACCTACAGCATCTCGGAGCTGGCCCATGAATTTGATATCACGCCAAGGACCATCCGCTACTACGAGGATGAGGGACTGATCACCCCGACCCGGGAGGGACAGACCCGCATCTACAGCCACAAGGACAAGATCCGCCTCAAGCTGACATTGCGCGGCAAACGGCTCGGCTTCAGCCTGGCGGAAATCCGCGAGCTGTTCGACATGTATGACACGGATCGGTCGAGCAAGACCCAGCTCCACTCCATGATCCAGCTCATCAATGCCAAGCGCCAATCCCTGCACCAGCAACTGGAGGATATCCAGATGGTGATGGCAGAGCTGGAAGCCGCCGAGCTGCGCTGTGCAAATTCCCTTAACAGCTTGAAAACCAGCGCAGATTAACCGAATCTGGGATCATCTCACCATCTTGGTGCCCCCGATGAAATGCTGGTGCTGGTTGTTACTCTTGTTCTGCTCCACGGCCTGGAGCCACCCCCTGATCCGGGTCGGGGGCTACCCCTATGCTCCCTTCGTGGTCAAGGAGAGTGAAAACCGCTATCGGGGACTGACGCTGGATCTCATCTCGGCGCTCAACGAAGTTCAGCAAGAGGTACGTTTCGTCTTTGTCCCCACCTCGGCCACCTATCGCTATCAGGCGCTGGCTGTCGGCCGCTTCTCCCTCATGCTGTTCGAGGATATCCGCTGGAATTGGGATGCGGAACAAGTTCACATGACCCCACCTTTACTGCTGGGGGGCGAAATATATGTCGCCCTCAAGGTGCCAGGGCGTGATCAAACCTTCTTCGAACACATTGATCAGCGCAAGCTTATCGGCGTCACCGGTTATCACTATGGATTTGCCGACTTCAATGCCAATGCGGACGCGCTCAAGCAGCACTTTCGCATCACGCTGGTGAAAGACAATGCCACCGCCATACAGGGATTGTTCAAGGGGCGCGGCGAGGTGGCCATCCTCAACCTCGCTTACCTCAACCAGTTCAGCCAACAGTATCCCGAGCTGGCTGCCCAGTTGCTGCGGTCAGACAAGTGGGATCAGCAGTATGAGCTGAGAGCACTGCTCAGCCCGACGGCAGACATCTCGACCCGCCAGTTGGAAACCTGGCTGGCCGAGTTGAAGAAAAGCGGAGCCCTGACACGCTTGTGGACAAAGTACGGCGTACAGCATCAAGCGGCACCATGATTATGTCCTGAAAACTTGCTACCCTGTGCGCATCAATTGGAGACCTTCATGCCCAAACCCCTGCGTGTCCGCCTGCTGCGCTATACCCTTTATCTCTTCGCCGCACTGCTCATCTCCCTGTTGGTCCTGTTATGGCAAGCGCCGACTCTCACCCAGCGCCACCTGCCCGCCTGGCTGGCCAAACACTATGGTCTGAACCTGACGCTGGGGGAGATCCATGTCAGCCTGCGCCATCCCTCCCTTGCCATCGGTCCCTCGGCGCTGCTCGATGAAAAACAGCAACCCATCATTGCATTCGAGCAGTTGCAGCTTGTCCCCGAGCTTGGCCAGAGCTGGCGGCAGAAGGCCATTATTCTGAGTGACGCCACCCTCACCAAGCCGATGGTGAATCTCATCCGTCGGGTCGACAGCAAAGGTGAGGTACGTTTCAATCTGACCGATGCCCTGGCCAGCGTGCTGACGCCCTCACAGACGCCCGTCACGACCAGCAGCGAACCCCTTCTGGTACAGATAGCCAAACTGGCCGCCGTACAGGGTCAAATCAGCTACCAGGACAGTCGCAAGAAAAACAGTGCGGGCTGGATACCCCCGCTCACCCTGAGCGGGCTCGATCTGCAACTGCCGGATTTCTCCACTGCGGCGAAAAATACCAACCACTTCCAGTTGACCGCCCGGCTCAACAAGCAGAGCCCGCTCAAGGCGAGCGGCCAGCTCGATATCATGACGGGGGCAGGCAAAGGCCAGCTCAGTCTCGGCAAGCTTGCGCTCTCGCCCTTCGCGCCGCTCTGGGCCCCCTACCTCAAGGTCAATCTGGTCAAGGGCGAGGCCAGCGCCGAACTGAACTACCAGCTCAGTCAGGGCAAGCATGGACTGGATTGGCAATTGTCAAAGGGCAAGCTGACTTTGAGCGACTGGCAACTCAAGCAGAACAAGGGCGCCGAGTTTGCCCGCTTCAAACAACTGGCATTGGCAGGCATAGCCCTGGATGGCAACAAGCAGTCGGTCAGGATCGACAAGATCGCACTCAAGGCCCCGGCGGTCACGGCAACCCTCGACGCCACGCAGCAGCTGGACCTGACAGCACTGCTTGTCCCCCAGCCTGCGGATAAACCCTCGGGCAAAAAGCCGGCTCCGGGCAACCCCTGGCGCTGGTCGCTCAAGGAGACGCGCATCAGCCAGGGGGAGTTCAAGCTGACCGAGTCGAGCAGCGGCAAGCCGCTGCTGCGCGAGATCTCCGGACTGAACCTCACGCTGGGTCCCCTTGGCAGTCAGTCTGGTCAGCCCAGCCCGCTCAACCTCAATGCCACCCTCAACACCCAGAGTTCCCTCGGATTTAACGGCGACCTCACCCTGGCCCCTTTCACCCTCAAGGGCGAGTTCAAGCAGCAGGGGCTGCCCCTCAAATGGGCCCAACCCTACCTGCAGGATCTGCTGCGCATCACGGTGCGCGACGGCCAGCTTGCCAGCCGTACCAGACTGGCCTTGACCACCAACGCCGAGGGGGCGCTGAGCACACTCGAGGTCACAGGGGGGCTCGACATAGACCAGTTGTTCGTGCTGGATCGGGCCGACAATCAACGCCTGCTGCAGATAGATCGTCTGGAGCTGAGCGGGTTGCACTATGACGGCATCAGCCAGCAGGTGAAGATAGGCGACATATTGCTGCGCAAACCCTTCGCCCGCATCGAAATCAACGAAAATGGGATCACCAACCTCCAGCAACTGGTGCTGCCACAAGCCGCCAGCACAGAGCCCGCCAACGGGCCCGTCCCCCGCATTACCATCGATCAGGTCCGTACCGAACAGGGCAACCTGCGCTTTGCCGATCGCAGCCTGAGCCCGGAATTCGTGGTGGACATTGCCTCCCTCAGCGGCCAGAGCCGCCATATCAGCAATATTCCCGGCCAACGTTCGGATCTCGCCTTCAACGGCAAGGTTGACCGCTATGCCCCCGTGACCATTCGCGGCAACACCAATCTGCTGATCGAGCAGCCCGTGCTCGATGTGGCGGTCACCTTCAGCAACCTGGAGCTCACCACTTTCACCCCCTACTCCAGTACCTACGCCGGATATGCCATCGACAAGGGACAGCTCTCCATGAAGCTGAACTACAAGCTGCAGGGCAATCGGCTGGAGGGGGATAACGACATCACCATCAAGAAGCTGCAACTGGGAGAGAAGATCAAGAGCGAGCAGGCCAAGGACATGCCGCTGGGGCTGGCCATCGCCCTGCTCAGCGATGCCAACGGCGTCATCCAGATGAACCTGAAGGTAAAAGGCAATCTGGATCAGCCAGATTTCAGCCTCGGCAATATCTTCTGGGATGTACTGGGCAATACCCTCAGAAAGGCCATTACGTCCCCCTTCTCTCTGCTGGCCTCGTTGACCGGAGGCACTGAGGATCTGGATGAGCTGCCCTTCCTGCTGGGTGAGCCTGCCCTCACTCCAACCCAGCAGATCAGGCTGACCAAGCTGGCGCAAGCGCTCAAGGAGAGACCCAAGATCAGCATGAACATTCGCGGCAAGGTCAACTTCAACGAAGAACGCCCCATTTTGCAGCGCCAGAAGCTGGAGCGAGTATTGACCAAGATCACGGGCATGCCGGTTGACCTCAATCTGCTGGAGCAGGATCCCATACTCCAAGCCGCGCTGGCCGAAGCCTATGAGACGCGCTTCAACGAAGAGCTGGGGGACTTGGCCGACAGGTTGAAACTGGATGAAGAGAGCCCGGCCCTGCGAAGCCAGGCGGTGATCCTGCTGCGGGATCAACAGCTGATCACCGCCAAATCCCTGCGCAATCTGGCCATGCGCCGTGCCCAGAACACCAAGGAGTATCTGGTGGATACCCAGGGGATAGCGCCGGAGCGGCTGTTCGTACTCGACAGCCAGGTAAAGGAGGCGGACAAGGAAGCCAAAGTCGTTCTGACACTGGATAACTGACCGCTGCCGGGGAGCAGAAACGGCTCCCCGGCGTTTTCATCCCAGCTCTCCTTGCTTGTTCGTGGCGCCTGGCGTCCACTTCCCCCCTGAGGTCATAGCCACTAACGACTCATCATTGAGTGCGCAGAGCATAGAGGGTATATCCACCCTCACTCCCAACGCCTTTTACGACTGTGCTCAGCCCTCCTCTGGCGACCGGTTTTCCTCTGGATTTGGGCAAGTGTCTTCTGTGCTTCAAACGGTGACTCCCTCTTTTTGTTTGATGGCATATATGGTGATTTTTGCCTCTGACAAATGCCAGGCATCGGGCTGCAACAGACAAGAGCCCAGTTGCACGAAACAGGCTCGAAAACCAGGGGACGAAGGCACTACTGCTATCTGTTATTCACTTTCATATCCGGCGTGGCTCACACAAAAAATCAACCTTGCCACCGCTATTCATTCACCTGTTATCTACCTGAATGGCACGAATAATGACGTGGATAAAATTTCGTGTAGTTTTTTTACCATTTTTTGTACTCCCCTCTTGCGAGGGACCCGTTGCCTGCCTAAAATCGCGCGTCTTTTATCAACCCCCACCTCTATTTTTGGAGAACACCACGTGAGCGAAAAATTGGCCAACCCTGCCCCTCTGGGTCTGATGGGTTTCGGTATGACCACCATTCTGCTGAACATCCATAACGCAGGTTTCTTCCCCATCAGCGCCATGATCCTGGCCATGGGCCTGTGCTATGGCGGTCTGGCCCAGATCATCGCCGGTATCATGGAGTTCAAGCGTGGCAACACCTTCGGTGTCACCGCCTTCATCTCCTACGGCACCTTCTGGTGGAGCCTGGTGTTCCTGCTGGTGATGCCGACCATGGGTCTGGCCGAAGCCACTCCCCACGCTTACATGGGCTGGTATCTGCTGATGTGGGGCATGTTCACTCTCTTCATGCTGGTCGGCACCGTCAACTTCCCCCGTGTGAAGCAGTTCGTATTTGCCTCCCTGACAGTGCTGTTCTTCCTGCTGGCTGCCCGTGATTTCACCGGCAGCACCCTGATCGGCACCATCGCCGGTTTCGAAGGCATCATCTGTGGCGCCAGTGCCATCTACCTGGCCATGGCTACCGTGATCAACGAACAGTTTGGCCGCACTGTGCTGCCAATTGGCGATCACAAGAAAGCCGCTGCAGTACAGCTGAAAGCTGCTGCCTGATAGGTAAGCCATTCAGATTGTGAAAAAGGCACCTTCGGGCTGTCTCTTATACAAAAATCCCCAAGCGTCGCTTGGGGATTTTTTTGAACTTCTCTCCCATTCTGTGATCTGAACCTTTCATCGCTCTCTTCCCTGGTTCTAACATGCC